>CAYPES010000001.1:0-5740 GCA_964409925.1 uncultured Clostridium sp.
AGAGTATGAATATGCAGCAGTAAGAGAAAAATATGGATCAAAAATAATAAGACCAGATTATATTAATGCGGGCATGCTATTACTAAATATGAAAAAAATAAAAGAGACTGGACTTCTTGAAAAGGCAAGGAATTTAATCAAAAAAAGAAAATTACTTTTTGCAGATCAAGATGCAATATTCTGGTCAACAAGTAAAAAATTATTATTACCAAGAAAATATAATGAACAATCTAAGTTTAATAGAGGAGATACTGTAATTTGTCATTTTTGCAAAAGACTCATGCTACTACCATATCCTCATACAGAAAACTTCAAGCAATGGCAAGTGGATGACATACATAGAGAACTAAAGTGTTATGCATTTGATGAGGACTTAAACGAATATATAGAATTAAAAAAAGAAAAGGAGAAAATAGATGAATAAAGAACTAGGAGAAATACCAATATTTTTTGCAATTGATGATCAATATATACCATTTTTAGCAGTTGCATTAAAATCGTTGATAGAGAATGCGAATAAGGATTACAAATATTTAATTAAAGTGTTGCATACAAATGTACAAGAAGATCATATGAAGCAAATAAAAAAATATGAAGATGAAAATGTAAGTATAGAATTTGTTAATTTAAGTTATTATATAGAAAGAATTCAAGATAAACTATATACACGTGATTACTACACAAATACAACATATTTTAGACTATTCTTACCAGAACTATATCCACAATATGATAAAGTTTTATATTTGGATAGCGATATTATTGTTTTAGGAGATATATCAGAATTATATAATACAGATATGGGAACAAATCTAGTTGCTGCTGCACCTGATGATATAATTCAATACAATAAAGTATTTCAAGATTATGCTGAATTAGTAGTAGGAGTGGCAAAATATCAAAACTATTTTAATGCTGGCGTATTATTAATGAATTTAGATGAATTAAGGAAATTCAATTTTCAAGAAAAATTCTTATATTTATTAGGAACAGTTAAATTTTCAGTTGCACAAGACCAAGACTATTTAAATAGACTATGTAAAGGAAAAGTAACATTAATTAGTCATGATTGGGATGTAATGCCATATGTAAATGATGAAACTAAGCCTGAAGATATTAGATTAATACACTACAATTTCGCATATAAACCATGGCATTTTGAAGATGTTACATATAATGAATATTTTTGGAAATATGCTCAAAAGACAGAATTTTATGATGAAATTATGAAAATAAGAGACAGTTATACTGAAGAAGAAAAATTCAAGGATAGAGAAGCTGAGAAGCAATTAGTAGAACTTGCAACAAAGGAAAATGCATGTGTAGGCGATGATAGAATAAATAGGAGATAGTTTATGAAAGCTAGAGAAAAGCAAGCAAGGAATAAGAAGATTAGAGAGATAATTAGACGAAAAGAGAACAAAGAAGAAAATATTGTAAAAAAATCGGAGTACAGAATTAAAGTTCAGGAAAAAATAGAAGAACTAGAAAAAGAAGGAAAATTTGACATAGATGTTGAAGATGATCCTCCTACTATAGTTCTAACACCAGAAAATATAGATTATTTAAGAAAAAAGATGACAAGCAAAATAAAAAGAGTATTCGCAAACGAAGTAGGAGAGAGATTTCTAGACAGTTTGTTAAAAAATAACAAACTAATTATAAAAAAAGTAAATGGAATGGAAAATCTAAACAAAATATCAACAGGAGCAATAGTAACATGCAACCATTTCAACCCTTTTGATTGCTTTACTGTAGAGAAGGTATTTAGAATGTCTGGGAAAATAGAAGAAAAACGATTATATAAAGTAATAAGAGAAGGAAACTATACAAATTTTCCAGGACTTTATGGTTTCTTCTTTAGAAATTGCGATACATTGCCATTAAGCTCAAACAAAAGAACTATGGTTGAATTCATGAAAGCAGTAGATTCTTTATTACAAAAAGGGGATTTTATATTAGTATATCCTGAACAAAGCATGTGGTGGAATTATAAAAAACCAAAGCCACTAAAACACGGAGCTTTTAAAATAGCTGCAAGGAATAATGTGCCAGTTATACCAATATTTATAACAATGGAAGACAGCAATATAATTGGAGATGACGGATTTCCTGTTCAAGAATATACAGTGAATATAGCAGAGCCTATTTATCCAGATGAAAACTTGACACAAAGAGAAAATACAGAAGAAATGCTAAATAAAAATTATGATGTATGGAAAAGTATATATGAAGAATTCTATCAAATTCCACTAGAATATGGGGACGGGGATAAAATTCATCAAAATGATATTTTATAAAAGTAACAAATCCTCGCTGTTAGATAATAGCTTAACAACGAGGATTTATTGAATTTGAAAAGACATTGAATTGATAGTAATGACAAATAAATCCAAATATGATAAGATATAAAAAATAGATTAAATAAAAGCAAATTATCCAAATTGAAAACAAAGTGAGACTTAAAATGTTATAAAAAAAGGAGTAAGAATGGATAAGAAAACTATATACTATAAAGATGAATTAAATGATGAATTTTCAATACCAAAAATAAAAGCAAGGGTGATAGACGAAAATTATAAATATAGCCATAACGTTTTATGGGACGCATGCTAGTATATTTTGCAAAACTTTTTGAGTATGCCTATAAAAGTGTTGTATCAAAAAATAAGATTTAGATTGAAATATGTTGGAAAAGAAAAACTTAAGGAATGCAAAAATCAAGGATATTTTATATATGCCAACCATACGCAACCTTTTGCCGATACATTTATTCCAAGTGTTGCAAATTACCCCAAAAGAAATTTTTTAATTGTAAATCCAGTAAATATTTCGCTAAAAGGAACAGGCACTCTGGTTGAAATGTTGGGAGCTATACCAATTCCATCAAATGTTGCAGGAATGAAAAATTTTTTGACAACAATAAAGAGCAAAATAGATCAAAAATATTCTATTACAATTTATCCTGAAGCCCACATTTGGCCATATTATACAAAAATAAGACCATTTAAAGCAGTATCTTTTAAGTACCCGATTCAATTTAAAACTCCAGTATATTGCATGACCAATACATATCAAAGTTATGGAAAGAAAAATAACAAAATAAAAATTGTAACATATATAGATGGACCATTTTTTTTTAATGAAGAGCTAACAGTAAAGGAGCAACAAAAAGATTTACGAGATAGAGTATATAATACAATGGTAGAAAGAAGCAAAAATAGCAATATTGAACATATAAAATACATAGAAACTAATTTTGAATCTCCAAAATAATTAATATTTTTACTCATATCGAGCGAACGTAGCTTATGTGACGACACGATATTTCGGCTCATTTTATAAAAAAATTAATTATTTCTACTATGTTCTAAAATTAGAAACTGTGAATTGTAACAATAAGTTATAAATAAAAATAAAGGGGAGTGTATTATGAAACATGGGAAAAAGAATAATATAAAAAGAAAAAATATGATTAAAAAGGCAATAATTGTGGCATTAGCAATATTATTATTGAGTGTAATAGGAATATATGGAGCTAAAACAATAGCTGAAAATACTGCAAAACCAGAAATTCATTTAATTGGAGCAGAAGAAATAAGCTTAAACTTAGGAGAAACTTATGAAGAACAAGGAGCTGAAGCAAAATTAAATGAGGAAAAACTAACTCCAGAAATAATGGGAGAAGTAGATACAAATATTCCAGGAGAGTATACTATTAGATATACAGTAGCCAACAAGAAAGGCAAAAATGAAACTACTGTAGAAAGAAGAGTATTAGTAAAAGATAATATAGCTCCAACAATAGAGCTAAAAGGAGAAGATACAATTAAGCTACTTGTGGGAGATAAATACGAGGAAAAAGGAGCATCTGCAAACGACAATATTGACGGAGATTTAACCAATAATATAGAAATTCTTGGCAGTGTAGATACTTCGAAACCAGAAAATTATGAGATAGAATATAGAATAAGGGATTCTGCTGGAAATCAAGCAACGGCAAAAAGAAAAGTTATTGTTTCAGAGAAGAAAAAAATTGCTACGACAACTTCAAAAAGTGGATTACCAGTTTTAATGTATCATTTCTTCTATGACAAAAATGTATCATCTGGCAAGGATAACAATTATATGGAAATATCGGACTTTGAGGATCAAATAAAATATTTGACAGATAATGATTTCTATTTTCCAACATGGCAGGAGGTCGAAGATTATATAGATGGAAAAATAAACTTACCAAGTAAAAGTGTTGTAATAACAGTTGACGATGGAGATGACTCGTTCTTCGAGCTCGCAGTTCCAATAATACAAAAATATAATGCAAAAGCAACATCTTTTATAATAACATCATGGTATGGATATAGAGCAAATAATAAACAGGCAAATATTAGTTATCAATCGCACTCAGACTGCATGCATGAGGGAGCAAATGGAAAAGGAGTAATGCTATCTTGGTCATATGATAAAATTATGGAGGATGTAAAACAATCAAGTAAAACATTAGGGGGTTCAACTGTATTTTGTTATCCATTTGGACATTACAATGATTTAGATAAGAAAGTTTTAAAAGATGCAGGATATAGGTTAGCCTTTACCACTGAAGGTGGAAGAGTTTACAAGGGAAGCGACAAATTTGCTTTACCACGTGTAAGAATGACAAAAGGGATAAGTCTTAGCACTTTTGCTTCAATGGTTCAATAAATGCTAAAATTCACAGCTCTTGTTGTGTACATGCCGAAATGATGAATATTTTTATAGAATTTATTTCCAATTAAATTTTTTTTATGATATAATCATAAAAAACGAAGGAAGGATGATATAAATGAACATTAAAGAGATTGCAATAGGAATAGCAATTATTGTTGTTATTGTGGCAGTTGCTGCAATAGGAATCTGGGCATACAATAGGAGTGTAAGTAATGCAAATGCAGATACTAATACACAAGTAGAAAATGAGGAGGAGAAAAGCATGTATAGTACAGGAAAGCATCATGCTGAAATTGTTGTAAAAGATTATGGAACAATATCACTAGAATTAGATGCAGATGCTGCACCAATCACAGTAGCTAATTTTGCAAAATTAGTAAATGAAGGATTCTATGATGGATTAACATTCCATAGAATTATATCTGGATTTATGATTCAAGGCGGAGATCCTTTAGGTAATGGAATGGGCGGAAGTGAACAAAACATTAAGGGAGAATTTGCCGTAAATGGTGTAAAAAATTCAATATCACATGTAAGAGGAACAATATCAATGGCTCGTTCTCAAAGTTATAATAGTGCAAGTTCACAATTTTTTATAGTACACGAAGATAGTACATTTTTAGATGGACAATATGCAGGATTTGGAAAAGTAACAAGTGGAATGGAAATAGTTGATAAAATATGTGAAGATACACAGGTAGAGGATGATAATGGAACTGTATTAAAAGTAAATCAACCAATAATAGAAAAAATAACTATGGTGGATTAAATAAGAAAAAATATTTCGGTTCATTTTATAAAAATATTAATTATTTCAGATACATTATAAGATTCTATGCTGTGAATTGTAACTAAATATATTAAAAGGCAAGAAGTTTGAAAAATGTAAGTTATTTTCAGATCAGATTTGTGCCTAGAAGGGAACGATAGTAAGTATGAAAGATGAGAATGAACAAATAATTTATGACCTGCTAAATAGAATAAAAGTAACAGATGAAAATTTACTTAATTTAACTGGTGGAATAATACAAGG
>CAYPES010000001.1:5750-12653 GCA_964409925.1 uncultured Clostridium sp.
ATGAAAATAGAGATAGAATGCAAAAAATAAGAAAATACTTGGACGAAAGTAAATACCAAGAGGCTCTAGAAGAGCTTCAAATATTACAAGCTTTCGGTAACGTAGAATATATAGATTATTCAGAGGTTAAAGAGAAAGAACAAAAAATAAAAGACAGAAGAAGAGTTGAAGAATTAGGTTATCCTGCCGAATTAGCAGATACCGAGCTAGAAAAGAGATATATAGGTTTGCTATTGAATGACGTGAAACAAATATCTGCATATTATTTTTTACGCAAAGATTGCCTATTTTTAGACAATGATTTATTTGATATTTATAAAACTGTATTGTTTACTGATGGTGAACAATATGCACCAGAAATTGCAAAGGAAGGATTTAACTTTGCAAAAAATACAGATGAACTAATAGAATTGAAATATCATATACAAGTAGATTACGAAGCCTCAAATTACAGAATGGAAAAGACATACACAGAACTAAAAAAACTATTTACGTTAAGAAGATGTTGCAAAGAAAATCCTGTAAAACGTATACAAGACAAAATTGCAGACATATTAAACTATGAGTTATATGATAAAATGTCTGTTGAGGAGGTAGAAGGTGCTGTTGAACAAATTACAGCAACAGAAAAATTTAAAAGGGCAGTTTTAAATGATGATCTAACAGGATTTTTAATTAGAGGTGACAACACTTTAACAAATGGTCTATCAATACCATTTAAGATATTATCAAGCGTATTTAAAGGAATAAGACAAGGCGAAACAATGGCTTTTGCAATGCCATCAAATGCTGGTAAAAGTAGATTTACAACAAATCTAGCAGCATATGTGGCTTTAATACACAAGAAAAAAGTTCTTTTAATATCAAATGAGATGTCAGAAGAAAAAATGAAGCTATGTTTAATAACAACAATAATTAATAATCCAGAAATACAAGCGTTACATGGACAAAAGCTGTGCAAAACAGAAGGAGAACTTCTAGAATTTAAATTTAGACCAGATGATCCAACTAAAGTTAAGGTTGATGAAAATGGATTTGTTATAAAAGAAGAAAACGAGACTCAAGCAGAATTTGCTAGAAGACTAGCAGAGGTATCAACAGAATTTAATAAGACTATAAGAGTAACTAGCTGGTTTAACAAGCAATTAGAAAATTCAATATACTTTATAAACATAACAGATCATACAAATGATGAATTAAAAAAGGTTATCATGAATTATTATTACAAAGAGCATGTTGAGTATGTATTTTATGATACATTAAAAACAGACATTGACAATATTGGAAATGGAGAAGAGCTAAAGAAAACAGCCACAATACTTTCAAATTTAGCACAGAACTTTAATATGTTTATAGGTTCAACATTGCAACTTTCAGAAACTTCTACAGATCCAATAAACTTAAACATTAATGATTTAGCAGTTAGCAGAACCGTAAAGGAGGTTCTAGATACACTTTGTTTATTTAAACAAATACATAAGGAAAATTATAAAGATTATGAATATTCTCTAAATGAAGTAGATAATACATTTTTCGATTTAAAAAATTACGACGACCCAGATGAAAGGTATTATGCATGCATTGTTGATAAAAATAGAGCAGGCGCAAAACCAAAGCTATTATTTAATTTGAATCTAGCATACAACAGATGGGTAGAGCTTGGCTATTTGAGATTAAAATCAGCAGAAAATGAATTAAAAGGTTAATTATTATTTGATAAAAGGTTACAATTCACAGTGTACATTTTTTGATATAGTAGAAATAATTTATATTTTATAAAATGAGCCGAAATATCGTGTCGTCACATGAGATACGTGCGCTCGATATGAGTTGCGAAATTTTATAAAACATAAATTATTTTTGCATAAAAATTAACAAAAGCGGTGAATAGTAACGATAAAAGGAAACGATTTGATGAGAAAATCGTTTCTTTTTTATGTTTTTTGTACTGACCTGCCAGTCTAACGATTTTTAGAAAAAAATGTGATATAAATGTACAAGTGAAAATTGCAAAGGAAAAAATAGCAGGAGGTTTCATGAAGGAAAAATTTAATAATTGCTTAGAAATAACTGATTTAAAGGATATGCTTAATAAAACAAGAAGCATATATTCAAATAAAATAGCTTATAAGATAAGAAAAGATGAGGGATATATAACATTTACTCATGAGCAAGTAAGAAGTATGATTGATGCACTAGGAACAGCATTAATTGATATGGGATTAAAAAATAAGAAAATAGCTGTAATTGGTGAGAACAGATATGAATGGGAGATTGCATATCTATCAATAGTATGTGGAACTGGTATAGTTGTACCATTAGATAAATCATTGCCAGGAAATGAATTGGAATCCTTAATTCAAAGATCAGAGGTTGAAGCAATTTTCTATTCAAAGAAATATGAAGAAATATTAAAAAATATGAAATTAAATGGTGTTGGCAAATTGAAACATCTAATATCAATGGACTTAGAAGAACATGAAGATGGAATTTATTCTGAGAAAGAATTAATAAAAACAGGAACAAGATTAATAGAAAACGGAGACAGAAGTTTCATAGATGCAACAATAAATCCGAATGAGATGAATATAATGCTATTTACTTCTGGAACCACATCAAAATCTAAAGTAGTAGCGTTATCACATAATAACATATGCTCTAATTTGATGGATATTGATTCTGCATTAGATGTAAATTCTGAAGATGTATTTTTATCTGTATTGCCAATACATCATGTTTTTGAATGTACAGTAGGATTCTTATTTTCTCTATATAAAGGAGCTCAAACTGTATTTTGTGATGGACTAAGGCATATAGTTGAAAACCTAAATGAATATCATGTCTCTGTTATGGCGTGTGTTCCAGCTATATATGAAAGAATATTTAAAATAATAAGGAAAAACCTAGATAAACAAGGTAAATTAGAGGAAATATTAGAAAAAGAAGAAAAATATAAAGACGAACCAATGGAAACAAAAAAGAAAGTTTTTGCAGAAATACATGATATGCTTGGGGGAAGTATTAATCTACTAATAAGTGGCGCAGCAGCTTTAGATAGAAGTATAGAAGAAAAATATAGAAGATTAGGATTAAACCTAGTTCAAGGGTATGGATTAACAGAAACATCGCCAATAATAGGTATAGGAACAAACAAAAATTATAGATTAGGATCAATAGGAAAAACAGTTTCACACGTAAAAGCAAAAGTAGTTGATGTGAATGATGAAGGAATAGGAGAGCTAATTGTAAAAGGTCCTAATGTAATGCTTGAATATTACAAAAATGAAGAAGCAACGAAAGATGCAATAAAAGATGGATGGTTCTACACTGGAGACTTAGCAAAGATAGATGAAGATGGTTACATATTCATTTGTGGAAGAAAAAAGAGCGTAATTGTATTAAAAAATGGTAAAAACATTTTCCCAGAAGAAATGGAAAACTTAGTAAATAGAATTGAAGGAGTTAAAGAATCTTTTATATTTGGAAAGCCTGTATCAGATAACAAAGATGACATCAAAATAAATGTGAAAATAGTTTTTGACAGAGACGTGGTAAAGGATGTATACAATGTATCTGATGATGAGAAAGAAATATACCAAGTAATTACAAAAAAAGTAAAAGAAATAAACAAAACAATGCCTCCATATAAAGCAATAAGAGGAATAACTTTAACTGAAGATTCATTAATAAAGACTACAACAAACAAAATAAAAAGACAAGATAATTTAAAAGTTATAGAAAATGATTTTTGGGGGAAATTGTGGAATTAAAAGGGCTACAAACTAAATATCTAGGTAGAAATATAATCCATTATAAAACAATAGATTCCACGCAAAGTGAAATTTGGAGACTAATAGAAAGCAATAATATAAACAATGGAACAATAGTAATTGCAGATGTACAAACCAATGGGCAAGGAACCCATGGAAAAAAATGGCATACGGACCAAGCTAATAACATAGCATTTTCTTTTGAAATAGAATTAAATTGCAATATAAAAAGATTAGATGGGTTAACAATAAAAATTGCACAAACAATAGTAAAAATAATGCACGAAATGTATAACATAAAAATTGATATAAAAGAACCAAACGATTTATATTCTAGAGGTAAAAAACTTGGTGGAATATTAACACAAACAAAACTAATAGGAGAAAATGTTAAATACCTAGTAATCGGTATAGGAATAAACACATCACAAAAAGAATTTGCAACAGATGTAAAAGACATTGCCACATCAATAAAAAACGAATTCAATGTAGACATAAACATAGAAGAATTTTTATCAAAATTCTGTAACGAATTTGAAAAAGGACCATTAGGGACGGTTCTTAATGGTCCCACCTGTCCCTAATTGGGGCAAGAAAGGATGAAAAGATGAAAACAGCATTTTTATTTCCGGGACAAGGAGCCCAATATGTAGGAATGGGTAAGGATATATACGAAAATTATCCGGAAGCAAGAGAGGTATATGATGAAGTAAAACAGATAACTGGAATTGATATTGCAGATATATCGTTTAATGGACCAGAAGAGCTATTAAATGAAACTAAATATACGCAACTTGCGATATTAACAATGAGTTTAGCCATATTAGAAATTTTAAAGAGGAAAAATATAAAAGCAGAGATATCTGCTGGATTGAGTTTGGGAGAATATTCAGCACTGATATATAGTGGGGCTTTGAGTTTGGAAGAAGGAATAAAGCTTGTGCAAAAAAGAGGAGAGTATATGCAGAATCTTGTGCCAGAAGGCGAGTGGAGAATGGCTGCTATATTAGGAATGAGTGATGAACAAGTTGAAGAAATATGCAATAATGTAAAAAATGGTTTTGTAGTACCTGCTAATTATAATTGTGAAGGACAAATTGCAATTTCAGGAGAAAAGGAAGCAGTGGAAAAAGCTGAAGAATTTGCAAAACAAGCTGGAGCTAAAAGAGTAGTAGAATTAAAAACATCTGGACCATTCCATACAATTAAGTTAAAAAGCGCTTCAGAAGAGTTGAGAAAAAAATTAGAGAAAATCAATATAAAAGAGTTTGAAAGCAAAGTTGTAAAAAATATAGATGGAGAAATTTATACAGATCAAGATGATATAAAAGATATTTTAGCAAGACACATTATAAGTCCAGTAAGATTTTCAAAAACAGTACAAACAATGTTAAATGAACAAGTTGATACATTTATCGAAATAGGACCAGGGAAATCTTTATCAGGATTTGTAAAAAGAACGAAAACAGATAAAACAATCACTATTATGAATATTAGCGATGCGGAAACATTAAGAAAAGTTATAAATTGTTTTTAATAATTGCTTAGAATAAATTATTATGAAAAAAGGAGTGTATTATGGAAGAAAATAAGGTGGCACTTATAACAGGTGCAACAAGAGGAATTGGAAGACAAATAGCAATAACACTTGCGAACAGTGGATTTGATATCGTTGTAAATTATAGAAAAGAGAATGCGGAATTAGAAGAAACAAAGAAACAGATAGAAGAAACAGGAAGAGAATGTTTGGCTGTGCAAGGCGATGTGTCAAATTATGAAGATTGCGAAAGATTCATAAAAGAAGCGATAGAAGAATTTGGCAAAGTAGATGTTTTAGTAAATAATGCAGGTATTACAAAAGACAATTTACTTATGAGAATGAAAAAAGAAGATTTTGACGATGTATTAAATGTAAATTTAGTTGGGACTTTTAATGTTACAAAGAACGTTATTCCTTATATGATGAAAGCAAGAAAAGGAAGAATTATTAATATTTCGTCAGTAGTTGGAGTTGCTGGTAACGCAGGACAAACAAACTATTCTGCATCAAAAGCTGGAATAATAGGTTTTACCAAAAGCTTAGCAAAAGAAGTGGCAAGCAGAAATATATTAGTAAATGCTGTTGCTCCAGGTTTTATAGAAACAAATATGACAGATGTGTTAAAAGATGAAATTAAAGAAAACATTGCCAAAAGCATACCATTAAAGAGAATGGGAAATGCAGAAGATGTAGCAAACGTAGTTAAATTCTTGGCTTCAGAAGAAAGTTCATACATAACTGGTCAAGTTATAAACGTAGATGGCGGAATGATTATGTAAAATAACGGGACCATTAAGAACCGTCCCTGATGGTCCAAAGGAAGGAATGAAAATGAATAGAAGAGTTGTAATTACAGGATTAGGAGCTATAAGCCCTATCGGAAATAATGTAGAAGAAATGTGGAAAGGTATTGAAAGTAAAAAGTGTGGGATAGATAAAATAACTTTATTTGATGCGTCAGATTATAAGACAAGTTTGGCAGCAGAGGTGAAAAATTTTAATCCATTAGACTATTTTGAAGTAAAACAAGCAAGACATTTAGATAGGTCGTCACAGTTTGCCCTAGTAGCAAGTAGGGAAGCTTATAAAGATAGTAGAATCACTCCGGAAAATACAGATATGGAAAGATGTGGAATTTTTATAAGTTCTGGAATAGCTGGATTAAATACTATACAAGACCAATGTGAAACAAACTATGTAAAAGGACATAATAGAGTGTCTCCAATGTTTATACCAATGTCTATTGCTAATATGCCTGCAGGAAATGTTGCTATTGACTTAGGACTAAAGGGGGAATCAATGTCAATAGTTACAGCATGTGCATCTTCAACACATGCAATAGGGGAAGCATATAAGACAATTAAATATGGAACAGAAGATGTGATTTTTGCAGGAGGAACAGAAGCGTCAATTTGCAGAATTGGAATAGCTGGATTTGAAAATATGAAGGCTTTATCAAATTCGACAGATAAAACAAGAGCTAGCATTCCTTTTGATAAAGAGAGAAATGGATTTGTAATGGGAGAAGGAGCTGGAGTTCTTGTTTTAGAAGAATTAGAGCATGCAAAGAGAAGAGGAGCTAAAATATATGCA
>CAYPES010000001.1:12663-20061 GCA_964409925.1 uncultured Clostridium sp.
AGAAGTTATTGGATTTGGAGCTTCATCAGATGCATATCATATAACATCACCAGCTCCTGATGGTGAAGGTGCTGCAAGAGCTATGACAAGAGCTATAGAAGATGCTCAAATAGATCCATCACAAATAGATTACATAAATGCACATGGAACATCTACACATATAAATGATTTAACAGAAACGATAGCTGTAAAAAAAGCTTTAGGAGAAGCTTCTGTAAATGTAAAGATGAGCTCAACAAAAGGAAATACAGGACATTTGTTAGGTGCAGCAGGTGCAATAGAGGCAATAATTTGTGTTAAAGCAATGCAAAATGAATTAATACCACCAACAATAAACTATAAAGAAAAAGATGAAGAGTGTGACCTAGACATTGTACCAAATGAACCAGTAAAAGCAAAAATAAATATAGCAATGTCAAACTCACTAGGTTTTGGTGGACATAATAGTAGCATATTACTAAGGCATATCTAATATTGCACATAAATGACGTTTTTATAAAATAGAATTAGGAGGTTATAATGGAATACGAGAAATTAAAACAACTAATAGATGATATTGGTAATTCAAAATTAACATCATTAGAAATTGAATTTCCAGATGGAACTAAAATAAATGCTAAGAAAGAAAATGAAAATGTTGTAACAGCACAAGTTCCAAAAGAAGTAATTAGTGATAAAACAGTAGAAGTAAAAAACGAAAATAATACTGATAAGCAAGAAAATGGCAATGTAGTTAAATCGCCCATGGTAGGAACTTTTTATATAAAACCATCTCCAGATGCAAGCCCCTATGTCGAAGTGGGCAAAAAGGTAAAAAAAGGAGATGTACTTTGTATAATTGAAGCCATGAAATTAATGAATGAAATTGAAAGTGAATATGATGGTGAAATAGTTGAAATCTATGTAAAAGATGGAGAAGCAGTAGAATATGGAAAGCCATTATTTAGAATAAAATAATTTTGTTACAATTTATGACGTACGTTGCTTATTATCTGAAATAATAGTATTTTTATAAAATAATCCGAAATATCGTGTCGTCACATGAGCTACGTGCGCTCGATATGAGCTTGCGAAATTTTATAAAAATACTAATTATTTCAGATAGGTTGTAACTAGATTGTAATAAAATCTCATCTTCTAGAGAAAGGAAATTTATTATGTTAGATAAAGAAGAAATAAAAAAAATAATTCCTCAAAGAGAACCATTCCTTATGATTGATGAGGTTGAAGAATTTATACCAGGTCAAAGTGCTGTTGCATATAAACATGTAAATGAAGAAGAATGGTATTTTAAAGGACATTTTCCAGGCAACCCAATAATGCCAGGTGTTCTAATTGCAGAGAGCCTTGCACAAACTGGCGCTGTTGCAATACTTAGTATGGAAGAAAATAAAGGAAAAAATGCTCTATTTGGTGGAATAGATAAAATGAAATTTAAAAAAATGGTTGTGCCAGGTGATACATTAAAATTAGAAGTAAAAATAATAAAGAGGAAAGGACCAATTGGGGTTGGAGAGGCAATTGCGACAGTTGACGGAAAAATTGCCGCAAAAGGAGAATTGACTTTTGCTTTAGTATAAAACTAGTTGCCAAAAAAGGAGAAAAGAATGAATAAGATATTAATTGCAAATCGTGGAGAAATTGCAGTAAGAATAATTAGAGCTTGTAAAGAAATGAATATAAAAACAGTTGCAATATATTCAGAAGTAGATAAAGACGCATTACATACAAGGCTTGCTGATGAAGCAATTTGTATAGGACCTGCTGATTCTAGAAAAAGCTATTTGAATATGAAGAATATTATAGAAGCAGCATATATAACTGGAGCAGATAGTATACATCCAGGTTTTGGTTTCTTATCTGAAAATGCACAATTTGCAAAAATATGTGAAGAATCAAATATTAAATTTATAGGACCATCGTCTAAAGTTATAGAACTATTAGGAAATAAATCGAACTCTAAAGAAATGATGAAAGAAGCAGGAGTTCCAACAATTCCTGGCTCAGAAGGAAGCATAAAAGGACTAAAAGATGCTATGGAAATAGCAAATAAAATAGGATATCCAATTATGATAAAAGCGGCAGCAGGTGGTGGTGGCAAAGGAATAAGAGTTGCAAATTCGGCAGATGAGCTAGAAAATGCATATAACATAGTAAAACAGGAAGCAAAAATATCTTTTAATGATGATGAATTGTATATAGAAAAATTTGTAGAAAATCCTAGACATGTTGAAATACAAATACTAGCTGATGAGCATGGAAATGTAGTACATTTAGGGGAAAGAGATTGTTCTATTCAAAGAAATCATCAAAAAGTAATAGAGGAGACACCATCAACAGCAATAGATGATAAACTAAGGAATAAAATGGGAGAGGCAGCGGTAAAAGCTGCGAAAGCAGCTGGATATACTAGCTGTGGAACTGTAGAATTTTTAGTGGATAAAAATAAAAACTTTTACTTTATGGAAATGAACACAAGAATACAAGTTGAACATCCAATAACAGAAATGAGAACAGGCGTAGACATAGTAAAAGAGCAAATAAGAATTGCAGCAGGAGAAAAGTTAAAATTTAAGCAGAAAGAAATTAATTTTAAAGGTCATTCTATTGAATGTAGAATAAACGCGGAAAATCCAAGCAAAAATTTCAGACCATGTCCTGGAAAAATTACAGGTTTAAATTTACCTGGAGGAAATGGAGTAAGAATTGATACAGCAATTTATGATGGATATACAATTCCTGCAAATTATGACTCTATGATAGCAAAAATAATTGTATTTGGAACTTCTAGGAACGAAGCTATTGCTAAAATGAAAAGAGCATTAGAAGAATTAGTTGTAGATGGAGTAGACAATAATAGAGATTTCTTATTTGAAATAATAAGAAATCCAGACTTTATTAGAGGAGATTTTGATACTTCATTTATAAGTAAGTTACAAAAATAAATTATCTACTTTTAAAGTATATATTAGGAATAAGTCGTATTTTTATAAAATTTCGCAAGCTCATATCGAGTGCACATAGCTCATGTGACGACACGATATTTCGGCTTATTTTATAAAAATATGACTAAAATTAAAATTGAAAAAATTTTTTACAATTCTAGAAAAGGGAAAGGACTAGAAATGATTGTTGATAAGATAAAGAAAAGAGAGCAATCTGCTAAAAATAAAAAATCAAATGTTGATATTCCTATTGGAAAATGGGTTAAGTGTGATAATTGTAAAGAAATAATTTATAAAGATATATTAAGAGAAAATTTAAATATTTGCCCTAACTGTGGTCATTATTTTAGAATGCATATTAATAAAAGAATTGAATTGATTGCTGATAAAGATACATATAAAAGATTTGATATAAATATTGAAACAAGTAATCCGTTAGAGCTAGAAGATTATCCTAAAAAAATAAAAGTACTTAAAGAAAAGACAGGTTTGGAAGAAGCTGTTGCCTGCGGTACTTGCAAAGTGAATGGAGAAGAAATTGTCCTTTGCATAATGGATAGTGGATTTCTAATGGGCAGTATGGGAGCTGTTGTTGGTGAAAAGATAACATATGCAATAGAACAAGCGATTAATTTGAAGTTACCTATTGTAATATTCTGCGTTTCTGGAGGTGCTAGAATGCAAGAAGGAATTATATCTTTAATGCAAATGGCAAAAACCACAGCAGCACTTACTAAATTAAACGAAGCAGGACTATTGTATATTTCTGTCTTAACAGATCCTACATATGGAGGAGTTACAGCATCTTTTGCGAGTTTAGGAGATATAATTTTAGCAGAGCCAGGTGCTATGATAGGATTTGCAGGGCAAAGAGTTATAAGCCAGACTATTGGAGAAGCTTTGCCAGAAGGATTTCAAACAGCAGAATTTTTGTTAGAACACGGATTTATAGACAAAATAGTAGAAAGAAAAGACTTAAAAGATACGATATATAGATTAATTCAACTTAATAAATAATTGCTATTTATGAAGTATGAAACTAATTATATTTTTATTGATTATCCTTGCTGTCGCAACTTCCAATTTTAATCGTTATAAAATATGAAAGTTGCTTCAATCGCACTCAAGCTAAAGCTTTCGTTTGCTCGCTGCGCGGAATTAATCTCTAAAAATATAATTAGTTTCATACATCGAAGAAATACCAATAAAATAATGGAAAGGAGTTAAAAAGTGGGAAAAGAAGAACTATCTGCTTGGGAAAAAGTAGAGATTGCAAGAAATCCAAAAAGGAAAACTTCACTTGACTATATAGATAATATTTTTGATGAATTTATAGAGTTGCACGGTGATAGAAATTGTAAAGATGATAAGGCTATTGTATGTGGGTTAGGTAGAATTGGTAATCAAAACTATACAATTATTGCAGAACAAAAGGGGAGAACAACCAAAGAGAACATAGAAAGAAACTTTGGAATGCCTAATCCAGAAAGCTACAGAAAAGCAATAAGATTCATGAAACAGGCGGAAAAATTTAATAGACCAGTAGTTACTTTCATAGATACAAAAGGTGCTTATCCTGGAATTGAAGCTGAGGAAAAAGGACAAGGAGAAGCAATTGCAAAATCAATGTTTGAAATGGCAAGACTAAGAGTACCAATAATATCAGTGGTTATAGGAGAAGGTTCAAGTGGAGGTGCTTTGGCGCTAGGAGTTGCAAATAAAGTGCTAATGCTAGAAAATGCAATATATTCAATACTTTCACCAGAAGGATATGCAAGCATTTTATGGAAAGATGCTTCAAGATGCAAAGAAGCTGCCGAAAAAATGAAACTAACGGCAGAAGATTTATACAACTTTGGTGTAATTGAAAAAATTATAAAAGAACCTAAAGGAGAAGAACAGCAAGTATTAGAAAAAATTGCACAAAGTATAAAAAAAGAGATAAAGACTACAAGTGCTCAAATGAAAAACAAAACAAGCGAAGAAATTGTGGAAGAAAGATACCAAAAATTTAGAAATATTAAATATTTTAATGCTATATAAATGATAAAAAATTATTAAAGGAGATAAAAAATGTTATTAAAGGATAAAAAAATAATTATAATGGGAATTAGAAATAAATGGAGTATTGCATATGGTATTGCAAAGTCTGCATATGACAATGGAGCAAAATTAATATTTACATACATGGACGAATCAAATAAAGAAAAAATAGAAGAATTAACAAGTGAATTTGAGGGTTGCAAATTATATGTATTAGATGGAGCTTCAGAAGATGAAAAAGTAAAAGAAGTATTTACTAAGATAAAAGAAGAAAATGGCAAGATAGATGGAATAGTTCATGCAATAGCACATGCTAATACAGAAGATTTACACAATGACTTTATATATACTAGCAGAGAAGGTTTTTCTCATGCGAATGATGTAAGTGCTTATTCATTTGTGCTTACAGCAAGAACTGCAAAAGAACTTGATATGTTAAATGAAAATGCTAGTCTAGTAACATTAACATATCATGGATCAACTAAAGTATTAGAAGGATACAATGTAATGGGAGTTGCTAAAGCAGCCTTAGAATCAAGTGTTAGATATTTAGCTGAAAATTTAGGAAGAGATGGCATAAGAGTAAATGCTTTATCAAGTGGACCTATAAAAACCCTATCTGCAAAAGGGATAAAAGACTTTAACTCTATATTAACAGTAGTAGAAGAAAAAGCGCCACTACATAAAAATGTTACAACAACTCAAGTTGGAAACGTTGCTACATTCTTATTAAGTGATATGTCTGATAGCATAACAGGTCAAGTAATATATGCAGACAACGGATATAACATCATGGGAGTATAAAGCTCTTTTAATAAAATTAATTTAATCACTTTTAAAAATATAATAAGGGAAGGAAAAAATGTATGGAAGGTATTAAATTAGGAGATAAAAAATCTAAATATCCAATAATTCAAGGTGGCATGGGAGTAGGTGTTTCCATGCATAAGCTAGCAGGAACTGTTAGCAAAGAAGGTGGAATAGGAATAATTTCTACTGCAGACATTGGGTATCAAGAAGAAGACTTTAGAAAAAATCCAATGGTAGCAAATTTAAGAGCAATAGGAAAAGAAATAAAAAAAGCAAGAGAAATAGCAGGAGAAGACAAAATTATTCCAAAAGATTTACCAGAATACGTAAAGGAGAGTAAAACAAAAATTGCTCCCATAGTATCTTCATTGTCCAGTAGGAATGCCAGGTAGAGCTATCAACAATACGTTTGTACAAAAAGAAGAAAAAGAAAAAAGCAAAATAGATAAATGTTATAACTGCATAAAGACATGTAACATAGCAACTAGCCCATACTGCATAACAAAAGCACTTATAAATGCAGTTAAGGGAAATATTGAAGATGGCTTAGTATTTTGTGGAAGTAATGTGTATAAAGTAAATAAAATAGTACCAGTACATGAGTTAATGCAAGAGCTAGTTACAGAAGCTGAATGCTAAAATGTAATAAATAATTTTGCATGAATAATTTTGTAAAAAAATACATTGAAAACCATTGACAAATAGCTAAATATAAGATAAAATACAGAACAATAGTTCTGTATCAATAAACATAATTTAATAGATAAAAATATATATGCTAAGAACTAAATATTTATGTAAAGGAATGTGAGTTCTTATGAATGAAAAAAAGAATGAAATTGTTTTGTTTGAAAACCAAGGAGTAAAGTTAGAAGTAAACGTAAAAGACGAAACTGTGTGGCTTACACAAGAGCAAATGTCAAAGCTATTTAAAAAGGCAAAATCCACTATTAATGAACATATAAAAAATATATATACAGAAGGAGAATTAATAGAAACAGAAACAATGACTAAATTCGGAAATTCCGAATTTGCTGATAAACCAACTAATTATTATAATTTAGACATGATTATATCCGTCGGATACCGTGTAAAATCACAAAATGGCATTTTATTTAGAAAATGGGCTACTAAAGTATTAAAAGATTATATGTTAAAAGGTTATGCAGTAAATCAAAAAAGATTAGAATATTTAGAAAAAACAATAAAATTAATAGATATAGCAAATCGTATAGATGAAAGATTAGAAGAAAACGATGCAAAAGAAATTCTAAAAGTAATAGGAAGCTATTCAAAAGCATTAGATCTATTAGATGATTATGACCACAGGACTTTAAAAAAGATTAAAGGAACTACAGACGATAGAATTATTCAATACCAAGATTGTTTAGATATTATACATAAATTAAAATTTAATGAAAAAAGTGAAATATTTGGAATAGAAAGGGATAGAGGTTTAGAATCAATTATAGGTAATATTTATCAATGTTTTGATGGGCAAGATATTTACAATAGTATTGAAGAAAAAGCTGCAAACTTTATGTACTTAATAGTTAAAAATCATGTATTTACAGATGGAAATAAAAGAATCGCAGCAACA
>CAYPES010000002.1:0-16385 GCA_964409925.1 uncultured Clostridium sp.
TAGTTTTAACTACGATTAATATTGGCCTTAAGATAATAGCCTATAAGAAATATCTTATAGGCTATTATAATTTTTATACATCTAGATTACGTACTGTTTTTGCATTTTTCTCTATAAATTCTTTTCTTGGACCTATATCTTCTCCCATTAATACATTAAATATTGCATCAGCTTTCATAGCATCTTCCATTGTAACTTTTATCATTGTTCTTGTTTTTGGATTCATTGTCGTTTCCCATAGTTGCTCTGGATTCATCTCTCCTAAACCTTTATATCTCTGTATATTTACATTATCTCTTCCCATTTCTTGAAGCTTTTCTGCCATTTCATCGTCTGTATAGCAATATGCATCTTTAAATCCTTTTTTAGATAATTTATATAATGGTGGTTGAGCTAAATAAACATTTCCATTTTCAATTAATGGTCTCATATATCTAAAGAAGAATGTTAATAATAATGTTCTAATATGTGCACCATCAACATCGGCATCTGCCATTATTATTATTTTGCCATATCTTATTTTATTAATATCAAAATCAGATCCTATTCCTGCTCCTACTGCTAAAATAACTGGCTGTAGTTTTTCATTATTGTATATTTTATCTGCTCTTGCTTTTTCAACATTTAGCATTTTTCCCCAAAGTGGTAAAATTGCCTGGAATCTTCTGTCTCTTCCTTGTTTAGCACTTCCACCTGCAGAGTCTCCCTCAACGATGTATACTTCACATTGAGATGCATCTTTTTCACTGCAATCTGCTAATTTACCTGGTAAAGTAGTAGATTCTAGAGAGTTTTTTCTTCTCACAAGTTCTCTTGCTTTTCTAGCAGCTTCTCTTGCTCTTGAAGCACTAATACATTTTTCAAGAATTGCTTTAGCAACAGCTGGATTCTCTTCTAAGAATGGAGCTAAAACTTCAACAACCATTGATTGTACTATTCCAGTAACATTGCTGTTACCTAGCTTCGTTTTAGTCTGACCTTCAAATTGAGGCTCTTTTACTTTTACAGATATAACAGCTGTCATTCCCTCTCTTATATCTTCTCCTTGTAGATTTGAATCTTTTTCTTTTAGAATATTATGAGCTCTTGCATAATCATTAAAGACTTTTGTAATTCCTCTTTTGAAGCCTTCTAAATGTGTTCCACCTTCAATTGTGTTAATATTATTAACAAATGTATATATATTTTCAGTATATGCTGTTGTATATTGCAATGATATTTCAACAGGAACTTCTCCATCTTTTTCTATATATATTGGATTTTGATGTATCTTTTCTTTATTTTGGTTCAAGTATTCAACAAAAGATATTAATCCTCCCTCAAAGCAGAATTCTGATTTTTTTATGTTTTCATCATCTCTTTGGTCTTCAATAGTAATATGTAAACCTTTATTTAAGAAAGCTATCTCTCTAAATCTCTCTTCCAATGTGTCAAAATCATAATTTAATGTTTCAAAAATAGTGTCATCTGCCAAAAATCTAACTTTTGTTCCTGTTTTATTAGATTCTCCTATTTTTGTTAACTTTTCAACAGTTTTTCCTCTCTGGAATTTCATTTGGTGTATTCCACCATCTCTTTGAATAGTTACTTCTGCCCATTCTGATAGAGCATTTACAACAGAAGCACCAACACCATGAAGTCCACCAGAAACTTTATATCCACTATCTCCGCCAAACTTTCCTCCAGCATGTAATACAGTATAAACTGTTTCAGCTGCAGAAATATGCGTTTTAGGATGTATATCAACTGGTATTCCTCTTCCATCATCTTCTACAGAAATTATATTTCCTTTTTCTATGATAATTCTTATGTGAGTACAATAACCAGCTAAAGCTTCATCAACACAGTTATCTACTATCTCATATACTAAGTGGTGTAATCCTCTGATAGAAACACTTCCTATGTACATTCCTGGTCTTTTTCTAACGGCTTCAAGACCTTCTAATACTTGAATTTGTTCTGCATTATATTCATGGTTATATTTTTCCATTACTTAACATCCTTTCGTTCATTATTTTTAAGCATATTTATTTTAATTCTAAATTCTCATTTAATCAAGAAGATATTATTGTTTTTTTATTTTTCCATCATTAACATAAAATGCATACTGATTATTCATACAATCTCTTATTTCGTCCGTACAAGTAATTATAACCTGTGTATTTCCAATATTCTTTAAGAAATTGCTTCTTCTTTTCGCGTCTAATTCTGACATAAAATCATCTAATAATAGTATTGGACTTTCTCCTATTTCTTCTTTTATTATTTCTAATTCACACATTTTTAAAGATAATACTGCTGTTCTATGCTGTCCTTGTGATCCATATACATTTACTAAATTATCGTTTATATATATATTAAAATCATCTCTGTGAATGCCTTTTGTTGTATATCCTTTTATTATGTCAACTTTTCTTCTATTTTTTATTTGTTCTAAAAGCTCTTTTTCATCAATACAATCTGTCAAATATTCAATTTTTATTTCTTCTTTATTTTCTGTAATATTTTTGTGTATATTGCTTATTTTATCTTTTATTTTATTAATAAATTCTAACCTATATAAGCATATTTTATTAGCATATTGCGCTATTTTCTCGTCCCATATATCTAATAGTTCATTATTTTCATTTGTATTCCTTAATTGTTTTAAATAATTATTTCTTTGTTCTAACACTTTTAGATACATATTCAAATTATAAACATAATTTGGTCTAATTTGACCTATCATCATATCTAAAAATCTTCTTCTCTGTGCTGGTCCATTTTTTAAAATATTTATATCATCTGGAGTAAATAGTACAATATTAATATTTCCTAATAATTCACTTAATTTTTTTATTTTTAAGCCGTTTACTAAAATATTTTTTTTATCTGCTATCTGTATCTTTATACTTCCATCTCTATCTTTATTTTTATATTTTAGATTTATATTAAGAAAATCTTCATTATATTTTATTATTTCCTTTTCCTTGCTGGTTCTAAAAGATTTTCCAAAAGCCGAAATAAATATTGCTTCAATAATATTCGTTTTCCCTTGAGCATTATCTCCATAAAAAACATTAATGTTTTGATTAAATTCTATTTTCTGCTTTTCATAATTCCTAAAATTTTGTAATTCTAACTCAGTTATCAACATTTTGTGCCTCAATTGTGGAAAACTATTTTCCAAATTTATATTTTTAATCTTTTAATTTGATTGGTAAAATCATGTATGTATAATCGCCTTCCTCATCTACTGGCCTAATTATACATGGAGATATGCTTGTACCAAAATCAACAAAAATTTCTTCATCATCTATATTTCTCAAAGCATCTAAGAAATACTTTGGATTAAATCCTGCTTCTAAGTTCTTTCCTTCTGTTGAAACATAAATTTCTTCTTTTGCATCTCCTGTTTGATTTGTACAAGAAATTGTTACTTTTCCTATATCAATTGTTACTTTTACAGGATATTTCTTTTCTTTTTCTATACTTGATGCAGATATTAAACTAACTCTTTCAAAACAATCTTGTAATATTGATTTATTTACTCTTATTCTAGTTTCCCAATTTTCAGGAATAACACTTGAATAATTTAAAAACTCTCCATCTAATAATCTTGTAACTATTTTACAATTTTCCATTTCAAATAATACTTGATTCTTAGCTACACCAATTTTAATCATATCAAATGAATCTAATAGTATTTTATTAATTTCATTTAAAGTTCTCCCTGGTATTACAGCAGAAAAATTATTAACTTTATTTTGCAAGAATTTACTTTTCCATGCTAATCTAAAACCATCAACTGCTACAACATTTAACTTATTATTTGCTATTTCAAATAAACATCCTGTAAAAATCGGTCTATTCTCTTCTGTACTAACAGCAAATATTGTTTTTCTAATCATATCTTTTAAAATATTTTGTTCTATCTCTATTGAATTTTCTATGCTTATTTTTGGCAATTCTGGAAATTCATCTGGATTCATTGTTGCTAATTTATATAAAGAACCTTCACATTCAATAACAAGTAAATTTTTATCATTTACTTCAATTTTTATTTCTGTATCTGGAAGTCTTCTAATAATTTCTGTAAACATTATTGCATTTACAACTGTTGCTCCTTGTTCTTCTACTTTACAGTCATTAATAACATATTCTATACCTATTTCTAAATCATAAGTTGTTAATTTTATTTCATTATCATTTGTTTGAATTAAAATTCCTTCCAATATGGGCATTGTTGTTCTTACAGCAACAGCTTTTGTTACGGAATTAAGTGCTTTAAGGATTTTATCCTTCTCACAAATTAGTTTCATTTTATTTTCGTCTCCTTTATTATAATAAAATATAAATATATTTAGTAGTAGTAGTAATAGGTGCTGTGGATTGTGTGGAAAACTATGTTGATTATTTACTTCCCTAATAATTTTGATGTTGATAACTTAGTGGATAAAATTGAAAGTTATCAACAGGTAAATTTTCTACATGTGGATTTTTTAGTTATCAACAGTTTATTAACAGGTTATTAACAGGTGGGTGTGAATAACTAATCTAGCCTTTCCGTAAGAAGATTTTGAAGATTCTAAATCAAACATAAATTTTGCAAACATAATTTTAAAATATTTCTTGTAACTATTTATTTTTCAATTATTTCTCATCTAACAAAATGTTTTTCACACTTTCCACAATCAATTTTGTGTTTGAATTTTCTTTTATTTCTTTCTCTATCTTATTGCAAGCATGCATTACTGTTGTATGGTCTCTTTTTCCAAAGTCCCTTCCTATCTGAGGTAAAGACATGTTTGCTACATTTCTACATAAGTACATTGCAATTTGCCTTGGAAATGTAATATCATTAGATCTTTTAGAACCTTTTAAGTCTTTTGGATTTACGTTAAAATATTTTCCAACAGTTTCTTGAATAAATTCTGAAGATATTACTTTTTCCTTTTGAGATACAATATCATTTATGGCTTTTTCAGCCATTTCCATTGTTATTTGATTATTTGTTAAAGAAGCTGTTGCAATTAATTTGTTTAATGTACCCTCTAATTCTCTTATGTTAGAATCTATACGTGTTGCAATTATTGATAATATTTCATCATCTATTAAGATATTATCTAATTGAGCTTTTTTTCTAAGAATTGCAAGACGTGTTTCATAATCTGGATTAGAAATATCAGCGATTATTCCCCACTCAAATCTAGATTTTAATCTATCCTCTAGCAAAGGAATATCTTTTGGAGGCTTATCGCTTGATAGAATTACTTGTTTACCACTTTCATATAAAGTATTAAATGTGTGGAAGAATTCTTCTTGAATTCTTTCTTTTCCAGCAATAAACTGAATATCATCTATTAATAAAACATCAATGCTTCTATATTTATTTCTGAATTGATCATTAGTGTTATCCTTGATAGCATTTATCAATTGATTGGTAAATGTTTCTGATGTTACATATAGAAGCTTTGAATTTTTATTATTTCTGAGTATTTCATTTCCTATTGCATGCATTAAATGTGTTTTTCCTAAACCAACCCCACCATAAAGGAACAGTGGATTATATGATGCTGCAGGAGCTTCTGCAACTGCCAAAGCTGCAGCATGAGCAAACCTATTATTATTACCAACAACAAAAGTAGAAAATGTATATTTAGGATTCAAATTTGTTGTGGCATAATTAATAGGAGCTTCAATGCTATTTTTATCACGTAAATTTGAATTATTTGACGCTGCTTCAAGTTCTTCTCTAGATACAATAGAAACAGTACAATCTTTATTTGTCAAATAATTAAATGTATTAGTTAACAAATCCAGATATTTTGATGATACGACGTTCTTTTGAAAATCTGTAGATGTTAATAATACAATATGACCATTATCTTCGCTTTGAATCTCTAATACTTTTATCCATGTCTCATATGAAATTTTAGTAGTCTCTTCTTTTAAAAGTTCTTTTGCTTTTGTTAATAAATCATTTAGTTCATTTTGCATTAATGTTCGCCCTTCCAAAATCCTAAAATAAAGATAGGAATTTAAATTATTCACATAGTTATCCACATAGTTATCCACAAATTGTGGATAACTTTAGAAATAGCTATTCCGCTATGTTTTTTAGTAAAATTATAAGCAAAAAAACATAAAAGTCTTTATTACCTCTTATTTTTGTATATAATATCAAAAAAGAACTTAAATAGTCAATATAAAACTGGAATAAAAAATAAAAATATTTAAATTTACTGGAAAGTATTGACATAATCCTTAAATCTGGTATATAATAAAAAATACTTATGAAGGAAATTATTAAATAATATAAACAATGGAGGTGCAGAAAATGAAAAGAACATATCAACCAAAAAAGAAACAAAATAAAAAAGAACATGGTTTTATGAAAAGAATGAGTACAAGAGCTGGAAGAAAAGTAATAAAAGCTAGACGTGCAAAGGGAAGAGAAAAATTAAGTGCGTAATTAAGCAAAAAGCCACTAGAAAATACTTTAGTGGCTTTTTTGTAATAAGATATTTAACAATACAGATAATTATTTTGTTAATATATTCAATAAAATGAGTGAAAAATATGAGAAAAATTAATACATTAAAGAAAAATTACGAATTTAAGAATGTTATAAAAAAAGGAAAATACTTTGTAAGAAAACATATAATTATATATTTAACTAAAAATAATCAAGATAAAAATATTATAGGAATTGCAATAAATACTAAATTATGTAATGCTGTAAAAAGAAATAGGATAAAAAGAATTATAAGGGAGGCCTTTTATAAAGAAGGGAATACTTTGAAAAAAGGGTACAATATTGTTTTCCTTTGGAATAAAAAAGAACCTGTTGAAAATGTACAGTTTCAAACAGTAAATAAAGAAATGAAAGAAATTTTTAAAGAGGCAGGTTTATTTGAAGAAAATTAGTTTATTTTTAAGAAAAATATTTATAAAAATTATAGAAATATACCAGAAATATATATCACCGATAGTTGCAAATAGTGGAGTACATTGTAAATATTATCCAACATGCTCTGAATATACAAAGCAGGCTATTGAAAAATATGGATGCGTAATAGGTATTGCTAAAGGAGTTAAAAGAATAATAAAATGTAATCCTTTTTCAAAAGGTGGATATGATCCTTTAAACTGATTGGAGGTAAGATATGGGAGCAATAGCAAATTTATTTGGCTATTTACTAAACTTTCTTTATAATATATTTAATAATTATGGAATTGCAATTATTATTTTTTCAGTAATTTTAAGAATTATACTAATACCAATAACAATATCACAGCAAAAATCAATGAAAAAAAATGCTGCAATGCAAGAAAAGATGAATGAAATTCAGAAAAAATATAAAAATAATCCAGAAAAATTAAATCAAGAGACGATAGATTTGTATAAAAGGGAAAAAGTTAATCCTTTTAGTGGGTGTTTAAGTTCAATATTACAGATTATAATAATTCTTTCCGTATTTTGGTTAGTAAGTAAACCTTTAACATATATGAAGAAGGTAGATACAGAAGTAATTAATGGGTATATAGAAGAAATAAAAAATGAAGATGGAAAATCATCAGGATATCCAGAAATTCAAGTAATACAGAGAAGGGCAAGTGCTGATGAAGCAGTAAATGTTAATATGGATTTCTTTGGCTTGGACCTAAGCAAAGTTCCTAATCAACATATGAATGATTATACTGTATACATAATTCCTGTATTATATGTAATAACATCATTTATTTCAATTAAAATTACTAATGGTAAAACTAAAAAGAAAGATAAAATATTAAAATTAGAAGAGAAAACATCTTCAGATGAAAATGTTGAGGCAAAAGATGCTACTGATGATAGCTTAGAGGCGATGCAACAAATGAGCAATAGCATGACATATATGATTCCAATTATGTCTATATCAATAGCCTTTATTGCACCCCTAGGATTGGCTCTATATTGGTTAGTAAGTAATATTCTAATTATTATTGAAAGACTTATAATAGATAAAATATATAGTATCAAGGAGGAAAAAGAAAATGCCTAAATCTATTATTTCCGAAGGCAAAACTTCTACGGAGGCTATTGAAAAAGGATTAAAAGAATTAAAGGTTTCTAAAAATCAAGTAGAAATTAGAGTTATAGAGGAAAAGAAAAAAAGTTTTTTCAATATTTTAGATCCACATGTAGTAAAGGTTGAACTAACACTTAAAGAAGATGTACATGTTAATGAACATAAAGATAAAAAAGACGCAAGTGAAGATGAAATAAATGCTGCAAAATTTGATATTGAAAACTTTTTAAGAGTGTTTTTAGCTAAAATATCAGATAAGATAACATACAACTTAGAAATTAGTGATAATATTATACATGTTATAATTAGTGGAGAAAATTCAACAAAGTTGATAGGATATAGGGGAGAAGCGCTAAACGCATTACAAGTTATATTATCAACAATAGCAAGTAAGAATAAAGATTCTAATGTTAAGGTAATATTAGACATAGGTAATTATAAAGATACAAGAAAGAAAACTCTAGAAGAACTTGCAGAAAAAGTGGAGAAAACAGTTAGAAAAACAGGAAAGTCTATAACGTTAGAACCAATGACTGCTTATGAAAGAAAAATTATACATACGAGATTACAAGAAAGTGAATTCGTAAAGACATATAGCATTGGAGAAAATGACAGGAGGAGAGTCGTAATAGCAAAAAAATAATTAAATATAAATCGGAAGTCAAAGTTCGGATTTTAGTGTTTTACTATTGTCTAACTTTGGCTTTTATTTAGAAATGATTGATAAAAATGTATTTTTTTTATAAGAAATGGAGGCTAATATGAGCACAATAGTAGCAATATCAACTGCACCAGGGAATGCGGGAATTGGAATAATACGATTAAGCGGAAAAGATTGCTTTAAAGTTTTAAATAAAATATTTATACCTAAAAATAATAGTAAAATTAAAGGGTATAGCATAAAATATGGAAATATAATTGAAAGTGATACGAAGGAAATAATAGATGAAGTTTTAGTTTCATATTTTGTTTCCCCAAGAAGTTATACAAGAGAAAATATGTGCGAAATAAATTCTCATGGAGGAATAATTGTACAAAATAAAATTTTGCAGGAATGTCTAAAGAATGGAGCTATAATCGCAGAACCTGGAGAGTTTACCAAGAGGGCCTTCCTTAATGGTAGAATAGATTTATCGCAGGCAGAAGGAGTAATTGATATTATTAATGCAAAGACGGAAAAGGAAATGCTTGTAGCACAAAGACACTTGGCTGGGAGTTTATCTAAGAAAATTAAAGAGATACAACAAGAAATTTTAGATGTTATGGCTGATATAGAGGCTTCAATTGATTATCCAGAATATGATATAGAAGAAACAACAAATTTAAAAATAAATGAAGTTCTAAAAAGTGTTGAAGAAAGATTATACAAATTAAAAGATAGTTTTGAAAATGGTAAAATTTTAAAAGAAGGAGTAAAAACAGCTATAGTAGGAAAACCAAATGTAGGAAAATCGTCTTTATTAAATTTAATTCTTGGAGAAAATAGAGCAATTGTTAGTGATATAGAAGGAACAACAAGAGATACTATAGAGGAGTATATAAATATTAAAGGTATTCCATTAAAAATTATAGACACTGCTGGAATAAGAAAAACTGAGGACGAGGTTGAGCAAATTGGAGTCAAAAGAAGCATAGACAATATAAATGATGCTGAATTAATAATTGCCATATTTGACGATTCTCGTGCGTTTGACGATAGAGATGAAGAAATACTTAAATTGATAAAAAATAAAAAAGTAATAATTTTAATTAATAAGGTAGATTTAAACAAAAAACTAATAAAAGAAAATGAAGAGATAAAAAAGATTAATAAAGATATAATAGAATTTTCAACTGTCAATGAAAAAGGACTAGATGAATTATATAGAAAAATAGAGAAAATGTTTAATTTGTCTGAATTAGAGAGTGACAATAGTGAAGTTATTACGAGCAATAGACAAAAACAGCACATTATGCTAGCAATCGAGGCAGTTGATAAAGCTAAAAGTAGTTTAGAAAGTCAGATGCCAATTGATATTACAGCAATTTGCTTAAAAGATATTCTTGAAGAATTATCAGAGATAACTGGAGAGAATGCATCTGAAGATATAATAAATGAAATATTTAAAAAGTTCTGTTTAGGAAAATAAAGAAATGTCGAAAAAAGTCGAAAATCTAGTTCGAGATTTAAAACACAAGGAGATTGGCAGAAAGACAAACTAATTGACTATAACGATAAAATTAGAAGAAAAAAACATATCTTTGTTGACAAAAAGACAAACTTTTTCTCAAAAAATCGTTTTCGCGAAAGCGAATGATTTTTTTAAAATTCGCTATAGCGAAAACAAAAATAACGTAGTAAAGGAAGTAATAAAATGAAATATGATGCAGGAGAATACGATATAGCAGTAATTGGGGCTGGACATGCTGGATGTGAAGCAGCTTTAGCTACTGCTCGAATGGGAATGAAAACATTGCTATTTTCAATAAGCTTGGAGGCTGTAGCAAATATGCCATGTAATCCTCACATAGGCGGAAGTTCTAAAGGACATTTAGTTAGAGAAATTGACTGTCTAGGTGGGGAGATGGGAAAAAACATAGATAAAACTTTCGTCCAAATGAAGATGCTAAATACATCAAAAGGACCAGCAGTATATTCATTAAGAGCACAAGCTGATAGAAAAAAGTATCAAGTCGAAATGAAGCATACACTAGAAAAACAAGAAAATCTATATTTAAAACAAGCTGAAATAGTAGATATCGGCGTAAAAGATGGCAAAATAACAAGCGTAGAAACGAATGTGGGAGCTGTTTATAAAGTAAAAGAAGTAATTTTATGTACAGGAACTTATCTAAGAGGAAAAATATTCATTGGTGAAACATCATTCGAAGGAGGTCCTGATGGAGTATTTCCATCAAATAAACTATCTAGCGTTTTAGAAAAGTTAGGAATTAAATTAACAAGATTCAAAACAGGAACTCCAGCTAGAGTTAATAAAAATTCGATTGATTTTTCTAAAATGGAAATACAAAATGGTGAAAAGAATATAGAAGCTTTTTCCTTTGACGATAAAATTGATAGTAGCCAAGAGCAATTACCATGTTATCTGACATATACAAATTCAAAAACTCATGAGATAATAAGAGCAAATTTACATAGATCTCCATTGTATGCAGGAGCAATCAAGGGAACTGGACCTAGATATTGCCCATCTATCGAAGACAAAGTTGTAAGATTTGCTGATAAAGAAAGACATCAAGTCTTTATAGAGCCTCTAGGAAGAGATACAGACGAAATGTATGTCCAAGGAATGAGTTCATCTCTTCCAGAAGATGTACAAATAGCTATGTATAGAACTTTGCCAGGCTTAGAACATGTAGAGTTTACTAGACCTGCATATGCCATAGAATATGATTGTATAGATCCGTCAATGCTAAAATTATCATTAGAATATAAAGATATAGATGGAATGTTTTTTGCAGGACAAATCAATGGAACTTCTGGATATGAAGAAGCTGCTGCACAAGGAATTATTGCAGGAATAAATGCGGCTAGAAAATTACAAGGAGAAGAACCTGTGATTCTTGATAGAACCCAAGCTTATATAGGCGTTTTGATAGATGATATTGCCACAAAAGGAACAAATGAACCATATAGAATGATGACTTCTAGAGCAGAATATAGGCTGCTATTAAGGCAAGATAATGCCGATTTAAGATTATTAGAGATAGGTCATGAGAATGGACTAATATCTGATGAAAGATATAATAGATTCTTAACTAAAAAAGATCACATATTTAAAGAGATTGAAAGATTAGAGAGTACAACAGTTAAGCCAACAGAGAAAGTTAATGAATTTCTGACAAAATATAATTCTTCTAACATAAAAGCAGGTATAAAAATGGCTGATTTATTGAAAAGAACAGAAATGAAATACGAATATTTAAAAGAAATAGACTCTAATATGCCAGAATTAACAGAGGAAGAATCTAAAGAGATTGAGATACAAGTAAAATATGAAGGATATATTAAGCTAGAGGAAGCGCAAGTAGAAAAATTTAAAAAATTAGAAAATAAAAAATTACCACAGGATATAGATTATTCAAAATTGAATGGACTCAGAATAGAGGCAAGACAGAAATTAAACAAAATAAAGCCAGAGTCTGTAGGGCAGGCTTCTAGAATATCTGGAGTTTCTCCAGCTGACATATCTGTATTGTTAATATATTTAGAACAGTTAAAAAGAAGATAAATGCTGAAGAAGTTGCTATTTTGTATTATTAGATTTTAATTTTAATTAAGAAAAACATCAAGATTAACTAACCAATCAAAATTTTATTTGATTATATAGATACAAATATGGCAAGAAGGAGAAATAATAAATGAAATATAATGAATTTAAACTAATTTTTGAAAATAAGGAAAAAGAGATTGATATAAATGTTTCCGATGAAAACATAAAAAAATTATATGAATACATGACAATTCTGTTAGATTGGAACGAAAAGATAAATTTAACAGCTATAACCAATGTAGATGAAATAATAGAAAAGCATTTTATAGATTCTCTAACAATATTGAGATATATAAAAGACAGTGACAAAGTTATAGATGTAGGGACAGGAGCTGGATTTCCAGGAATTCCACTAGCAATAAATAGTAATGCCAACTTTACTTTGTTAGATTCTCTCAATAAAAGAATTAATTTCCTAGAAGAAGTCAAGAATACATTAGGATTAAGCAATGTTCAAAATATTCATGGAAGAGCAGAAGAAGTAGCAAGACAAAAAAATTATAGGGAAATGTATGATGTAGCTGTATCAAGAGCTGTGGCACCAATGAATATTTTGGTGGAATATTTGCTACCCTTTGTTAAAGTAGGAGGAATTTGCATATGTATGAAAGGACCAAATGCTTCTGAAGAAATTTCCAATGCAAATAATGCAATAAATTTGTTAGGTGGAAAATATATTGATCAAATTAATATAAAGTTAAAAAACGGAGAGATTGACAGGAATTTAATCATTATAAAGAAAATAAATAACATATCTAATAAATATCCTAGAAAGCCGGGTGTGCCTACAAAACAACCGCTATAAATAAATAAACACTAATAAAAAAATGTAGAAAAATTAATATTTTTTATTGACATATTAATGATATTCATATATAACATTAATATGTTATTTTTTTAGCATAGGAGGTATAAAATTGGGAAAAGTAATATCAATAGCCAACCAAAAAGGTGGAGTAGGTAAAACAACTACATCGATCAATTTGAGTACTATTTTGGCAAAAAAAGGTAAGAAGGTTTTACTTATAGATGCAGACCCACAAGGCAACGGCACCAGTGGTTTGGGAATAAATAAAGAACAAAAGTTCTCTGTTTATGATGTGCTAATTGAAGATATAGAAGTAGAAAATACTCTGCAGAAAACACAAGTAAAAAATCTAGATTTATGTCCATCAAATATAAACTTAGCAGGTGCAGAAGTTCAATTAGTTTCTATGGAAGATAGAGAATATAGATTAAAAACAAAATTAGATGTTATAAGGGAAAAATACGATTATATAATCATCGATTGTCCACCATCTCTAGGATTAGTAACATTAAATGCCTTTACAGCTTCGGATAGTGTGTTGATTCCAGTTCAATGTGAATATTATGCACTAGAAGGATTAGGGCAACTATTAAATACTATAGAACTAGTAAAAAAGCATATGAACAAAAACTTAAAAGTAGAAGGCGCTTTACTTACAATGTATGATGCGAGAACGAATTTATCTAACCAAGTAGTAAAAGAAGTTAAGAGATATTTTGAAGATAAGGTTTATAAAAATGTTATTCCAAGAAATGTAAAGCTTAGCGAGGCACCAAGCTATGGAATGCCTATAACCATGTATGATCCAAGATCAAAAGGTGCAAAAAGCTATGAAAAATTCGCTAAAGAATTTTTAAAGATAAATGAGGAAGAGGCGAAAGCTGCAAGACATATGAAAAAGGAGGAAAAATAAGATATGGCAAAGAAAACAGGTTTAGGAAAAGGTTTGGATGCATTATTTAGTGATAGTATGAAAGTTGAAGAAGAAACAACTGGAGAAGTTGTACAACAAATAAAAATAACTGAAATAGAGCCAAATAGAGATCAACCTAGAAAGAAATTTGATGAAGAGAAATTAAATGAATTGGCTACATCAATAAAGCAATATGGGGTTATTCAGCCTATAATTGTAATGCCAAAGGAAGAATATTATCAGATTATAGCAGGAGAGAGAAGATGGAGAGCTGCTAAAAAAGCCGGTCTTACAGAGATGCCATGTTTAGTAAGAACTAAAACAGAGCAAGAAAATAGAGAGATTGCGCTTATAGAAAATATACAAAGAGAAAACTTAAATCCTATAGAAAAAGCAAGGGGATTGAGAAGATTATTAGACGATTATGGTCTAACTCAACAAGAATTGGCGGACAAGCTTGGGATGAGCAGAAGTGGATTAACAAATAATGTAAGAATATTGAATCTAGATCCAAGAGTAATAGATCTTGTAATAGAACATAATTTTAGTGAGAGACAATGTAGAGAATTAATGAAGGTTCAAGATCCAGACAAGCAATATAAGTTAGCACTAGGTGTTGTAGAATATGGTGATAAGTATGATGAGTTAGAAAGAAAAATAAATAATGATAAACAACTACCAAAAAGAGATTTAGAAAAGGCACAAAAGTACCAGGCTATATATAGAGATATAGAAAATTCTTTCCAGGGCTTCTTTGGTACGAAGGTAAAATTAGAGGCAGGAAAAAGAAAAGGAAAGATAGTAATAGAGTATAATTCAAATGATGACTTAGAAAGGATTCTCAACTTAATTAAATAGAAAGGAATTGTATGAATGAGTATGAACTTTGAGCTTAATGTATTTAATATTATACTATTAGTGATTACTTTGTTGCTATTAGTAATGTACATATTAAATTCTATTAAATTAACCAAATTAAGAAAAAACTATTCTGATTTTATGGCAAAATTAGGAAAAGGCAATGATATAAATGAAATGCTACAAAAATATGTTAAAGATGTTGAAGAGATAAAAAAAGAAAACAACGAAATAGAGCAATATTGTAGAAAATTAGATGAAGATTCAAAACAAAATTTGAAAAAAATAGGAATGGTTAGGTATAATGCTTATAAAGATACTGGTAGTGATTTGAGTTTTGCACTAGCAATATTAAATGATAATAATACAGGAATTGTGCTAAATGGTATATATGGTAGAGATACATCAAATATATATGCAAAGCCTATAACTGAAGGAACTTCAAAATATGCTTTATCAAAAGAAGAAAAAGAAGCTTTAGAAAAGGCAATGGAATATAAAAAATAAAACAAAATGTGTTGTTTTTGTTGACAAGTGAGATACTTTTATGGTATTATATAACTTGTCACGAGATGACATGGAGAGGTGGTCGAGTTGGTTTATGGCACCAGTCTTGAAAATTGGCGTAGGTTTGTAGCCTACCGTGGGTTCGAATCCCACCCTCTGCGCCATTTTTTTACAAATAAAAACGAACTACAGTCATGGAGATTTACCCAAGTGGCTGAAGGGGACGGTTTGCTAAACCGTTAGGGTTGCGTAAGTGGCCGCGAGGGTTCAAATCCCTCAATCTCCGCCAAAAGAAAGACATACAAAGTATGTCTTTTTTTGTGTGGAAGAGGATTTGAAAAGGACGTGCTGAATGAAATGAAGCAAAATTAGTCCAGTGACTAATTTTAGGACGCGGCTCGCCAAATCCCTCAATCTCTGCCCAAAATAAGGTGCAAATTTGTTTGTATCTTATTTTTTTATGGGAATAATATTAATTGAACGAGTAGTCAGATAAATTGATATTAATTTAGAATTTGTATATTATATATGAAAGGAGAAAACATGAAAAGAATTAAATTAAATGATAGGATATTGCCGACTTATACAAGAGGAGAGGATATTTTTAATATGACTTCCCATATTGTAGGAGGAGTATTAGGAATTGTTGCAATTGTTTTATGTAGTATTTTAGGAGCTATCCATCGTAATGCTTATGGTATTATTTCTGGTATTATTTTTGGGGTTACTTTAATTATTTTATATACAATGTCAAGCATCTATCATGGATTAAAACCTCATAGAAAATCTAAAAAGGTATTTCAGATTATTGATCATTGTTCTATTTTCTTATTAATAGCAGGAACATATACTCCGTTTGCATTATGTACTTTAAGAGAATATAACACAGCTCTTGGATGGAGCATTTTTGGCATTATATGGGGAATGGCAATAGTAGGAATTGTTTTAAACTCTATTGATTTATACAGATATAG
>CAYPES010000002.1:16395-17439 GCA_964409925.1 uncultured Clostridium sp.
CTTTTCTATTATTTGTTATCTGGTAATGGGATGGTTTGTTCTTGTAAAGATAAATGTTGTGTTTAAATATTTAGAAATTATGGGATTTTTACTATTATTATCTGGTGGAATCGTATATACATTGGGAGCAATTGCATATGGATTAGGACGTAAACAAAAATGGATGCATTCTGTATTTCATATCGCATGTTTTATTGGAAGTTTGTTACACTTTTTATGTATTCTACTATATGTTATTTAAAAAGGATGGAAAAAATGAGAAATTTAAAAATAAGAGAAGAAGAAAGATTTGATACTATAAGAGAATACATTAATAGAGCGTTTAAACAGTATTCTAATAATAAAGCTTTTATAATAAAAGAAAAAATAGAAAAAAAATTAAAATATAAGAATATTACTTATAAAGAATTTAAAAAAGAAGTAAAAGAACTTGGAACAGGTCTAATTGATATGGGATTTGAAAATAAAAGAATTGCAATTATAGGCAAAAATAGCTATGAATGGGTTTTAAGTTATATAAGTATACTAATGGGAGTAGGAATTACTGTACCATTAGATAAAGGACTTCAAAAAGATGAAATTATATTATCTTTAAAAAGAAGTAAAGCAGAAGTAATTATTTTTGATGAAAAATTAAAAGAAATAATTGATGAAATAAAACAAAACGATGAAATAAATGTAAAGACATTTATATGTATGCAAAAAGGAAATGGTTTATGTTTAGAAGATATAAAAGAAAAAGGAAAAAAGAAATTATTAGAAGGAAATAATCAATTTGAAAACCATACAATAAATCCAGATGAGATGGCTACTATTATTTTTACATCTGGTACAACATCTATGTCTAAAGCAGTTGTACTTACAAATAGAAATATAGCTTCTAATATATATCAAATGAACTGTAGTGAAACGATTCTTTCTACAGATGTTAATATGGCATTTTTACCATTTCATCATACTTTTGGCTCAACAGCTATTATTTTATTTTTATCGCATGGAGCTACTAATGTATTTTGTGACGGTTTAAAATATATTCAAAACAAT
>CAYPES010000003.1:0-656 GCA_964409925.1 uncultured Clostridium sp.
ACACGGCGGGGGCACTCATACACTGCAAATCTGGCAAATAAGGGGCTACCCCTGCCATGGCCCTGCCGGTGGCAATGCCAAATTTGCCCCCCATAGCGCTAAACTGGGCTATGGCTTCTTTATTTATTTCTTCTCCAGTAACGATGTGTGAGTCTACTACTAATTCTATTACAGAATCCATCATTTTTAGAATATTTTCTTTTAAGTCTTTACCATCAAGAACTTCTCTTCTTTGTTCATATATTACACTTCTTTGAACATTCATTACATCATCATATTGTAATACGTTCTTTCTTATGCTAAAGTTTCTCCCTTCAACCTTCTTTTGAGCATTCTCAACAGCCTTAGAAATTGCTTTAGATTCTATTGGCATATCTTCTGAAGCACCTAAAGTGTTATATACTCTTGTTATAATATCTCCACCGAAGATTTTCATTAAGTCATCATCTAGTCCAATATAAAATCTAGATTCTCCTGGATCTCCTTGACGTCCACTACGTCCACGAAGCTGATTGTCTATTCTTCTTGATTCATGTCTTTGTGTACCAATTATTTTTAATCCACCAGCATCAATAACTTTTTGCTTTTCTTCTTTAATTTGTTCAGAGTATTTTTTCTCTAATTCGTTAAACTTTTCTCTTGCTGATAAAATTGCC
>CAYPES010000003.1:666-17015 GCA_964409925.1 uncultured Clostridium sp.
CATTATGAGCAGAAGCTTCTTCTATTTCTTCGTCCGAATATTTTAGCTTTCTCATTTCTTGTTTTGCTAAATATTCACTGTTTCCTCCAAGCATAATATCAGTACCACGGCCAGCCATGTTTGTTGCAATCGTAACTGCACCATATTTTCCGGCTTGGGCTATAATTTGAGCTTCTTTTTCATGATATTTAGCATTTAATACTTCGTGTGGAATTCCTGCTTTATCTAACATTTTGCTTAGCTTCTCTGATTTGTCAATAGAAACTGTACCAATAAGAACCGGTTGTCCTTTTGCATGTGATTGCTTAATATCTTCTATAACTGCATTAAATTTAACGTCTTCATTTTTATAAATTATATCTGGATAATCTTTTCTTATCATAGGTTTATTTGTTGGTATTTCTACAACATCTAATTTATATATTTCTTGGAATTCAGATTCCTCTGTCATAGCAGTACCAGTCATACCTGATAATTTTTCATACATTCTAAAGTAATTTTGGAATGTGATGGTTGCAAGCGTTTTAGATTCATCATTTATTTTTACATGTTCTTTTGCTTCTATTGCTTGATGTAGTCCGTTGTTGTATCTTCTTCCATACATAATTCTTCCTGTAAATTCATCTACAATTAGAACTTGTCCATCTTTTACTATGTAATCTTTATCTTTTTTCATTATTCCATTTGCATGTAAGGCTTGATTTACATCATGTACTAACTCTGAATTTTCTAAGTCGTTGAAATTTTCTAGTCCAAATTCTTTTTCAGCTTTTTTTATACCTTTTTGTGTAAGCGTTGCAGATTTTGCTTTTAAATCTACAATGTAATCGTATTTTTCATTATCTTCTTCTTGCTCAAAGTCTTTATCATTTTCTTCTATAATTACTTTTGCTTCTAATTTTTTTACAAAATGATCTGCTTTTTGATACAAATTAGATGATTGAGCGCCTCTACCAGATATTATAAGTGGAGTACGAGCCTCATCAACTAAAATACTATCAATCTCATCAACTATGGCATATTTTAATTTTCTTTGAACTAATTGGTTTTTATATATAACCATGTTGTCTCTTAAGTAGTCAAATCCAAATTCGTTGTTAGTTCCATATGTAACATCACAAGCGTATGCTGCCTGTTTTTCAGCTGGTTTCATACCTGCTATAACAAGACCTACTGATAAACCTAAAAATCTATAAAGATTTCCCATCCATTCACTATCTCTTTTTGCTAAGTAGTCATTTACAGTTATAACATGAACACCTTCGCCCGTTAGAGCATTTAGGTATACAGGAAGTGTTGCAACAAGTGTTTTTCCTTCACCAGTTTTCATTTCTGCAATTCTTCCTTGATGAAGTATAATTCCACCAATTAATTGCACATCAAAGTGACGCATTCCTAATACTCTTTTAGAAGCTTCTCTTACAACAGCAAAAGCTTCTGGTAATATATCGTCAAGAGTTTTTCCGTTTTTTAATTGTTCCTTAAAATATGGAGTTTTAGCCATTAATTCTTCATCAGTTAACTCTTGCATCGAAGATTCTAAACTGTTTATTTTTTCTACTATAGGCATTACTCTCTTTACTTCTTTTTCACTATATGTTTTAAATAGTCCCATTCAAAATTCATCCTTTCAAATATGTGTTTATATTATGTTGTTATTATATTACTAAATAACGTATTTAGCAAGCAAAATTACGATAAAATATAAAATTAGTACGGAAAAACTCTATAATCATTAGGGTTGATGTTATAGACTATATAGTAAAATTTTGTCAATAGCTTTATCAAAAATTATAAATTTGCTGATGTTGGTATATAGTTTTCATCCGGTGGATAAACATATTCATCAGATGGAGTTTTCACTTCTTTTATTTTTTCTATTTCTATAACAGGAATTTCTCCATGATAATCACCTTGAGTAATAGTTCCTTCTATTTCTACCCAGCAACCATCTGGATATTTATTTGCTTCATTTAGATGGCATAAAAATCCTACGACTACTGCTTGCATGTCTGAAGAAATTATCATTTGCCTACCTAAAACAAATTGATCGTTTGAAAAGTCATATAATCTATATACAAATCCTATAAATTTTATTTTTGTTCCTAAATATGAATTTAGATTATTATGTACTGTTTTTAATATATTTGTATAATTGTTAGCTGATATTACATTAATCTTTTTATTAGATATATCATCATTGTCAGATGTTACCTGTTCCCTATCTCTAAAAATATTATATATCCCAATCATAAACATTATAAAAATCAATATAAATAATATAATGAATGCAATTTTAAATATCATCTTTCCATTTAATTTCAAATTACGAATATACATACTTGCCTCCCAGTCCTTCATAGTTATTAAATACTATGAAGGACTTTTGAATTTTATGAATAATCTCTTGAAAAGATAGATTTTATAACGCCTTTATCAAGCATGTTTCCAAATAAATTTTTTAAAATAATAAGAACAATTGGTCCTATAAATAATCCAATTACTCCAGAAAATCTAAAACCTGTGTACATAGCGATCAATGTAAATATTGGATGAATTCCTATATGATTACCAACAATCCTTGGCTCTATAAACTGTCTAACTATTGACATAAAAATCCATAAGGATAAAACACATATTGCTAGTGTTATATCCCCATTGCAGGCTGAAATAATAGCCCATGGAATCATAACACTCCCAGAACCAAAAATAGGAAGTGCATCAACAAAAGCAATGCCTAAAGCGTATAATAATGGGTATGCAATTTTTAATCCAGCAAATTTAAAAATGTACAATCCAATTAACGATATAACGAATGATACTAATACTAGTGCCGCTTCTGCCTTTAAATAATTTCCTAATACAGAAATAATTTCTTTTAAATGTTTATAAAGCTTTTTTACCCAAATTTCTGGTAAGTGGTGTTCTACCTGGTCTATCATATATACTTTATCAGTACAAATAAAATACAATGATAAGAATGTTACTACTAAATAGACCCCTATTGCAGGAATAGATGTTAGCCATTCTAACGCACCCTTTAAAAATGTATTAAGCCATGAAATTACAGTATTTAGCAATTCTGTAGCAGATTTTTCTATTGTTACAATTACATTGTTTGGTATATTTAATTTTTTTAGATTTTCACTGCTAAAAAATTTTTGAATGAAATTACTAGCATTCGTAAAATACGTTCCTAAATTATCTAATAAATTAGAGCCCTCAGATATAAGAGTAGATACTAGCCAAACTAATAAGCCTAAAATAATGCCTATTACTATCAACATTACAATAATCGCACTAGTTTTTCTTTTTAATCTACATTTCTTCATAATGAATCTTATTGCAGGTTCTAATAATAAAGATATTACAAAAGCTAATAAAAAAGGCATATAAAAAACAGCCAACTTAAAACACAAGTAGATTGCTAAAAGACTAAGTACTAGAATTAATAATTTTCTAAATACCTTTGTCCAATAATTCATATCTATAACCATGCACTTCTCCTAATAAAACGAGTTTAATACTATTTTATAGAAAATATAACCAATTATACATAAAATTAAAATATTCTTATAATATAAAAAATTATAAAATTATATTTTTTAGAAAATGAAACTGAAAATCCGATTTTGGAGGAGTTCGAAGAAGCTCCGACCGAGGATTTTCATGTTGAACTTTTATAAAAAATATAATTTTATAAACTTTATATACGCGCGCTCGATATGGGCTGCAAAATTATATAAAAAGATTAATTATTTCTAATTATACATAACATGAAGTATGAATCATAATTATAAATTTGTTATTCTGCATTCTTTTCATTAGTTCCACAGATACATTCTATAGTATCGCATAATTGGTCTTCGTCAATAGCCTCGTTTGCAGCTAAATCTCCTAATGTTAACATTCCTATTACTTTATTGTTTTCTAAAACAGGAATTCTTCTTACTTGATTTTTTGCCATTATCTTCTCTGCCTCAGTTATATCACTATTGCAATCACACGCATAAGGTTTGGTTGTCATTATCTCACTGACTGGTGTTTTACAAGTATCTTTATCACATGCAACAGCTCTTAAAAGAATGTCTCTATCTGTAACTATTCCTACTAATTTGTTAGTATCATCGCAAACTGGTGTGCATCCAATATGACATTCGCACATCATTTTTGCACAGTCTCTAATAGTAGTTTCAGGCTTTACAAAATTAACATGATTACACATACAATCTTTTACTTTCATTTATATATCCACCTTTCAAAAAAAATTATATTATTATTATGCTCATTTGAAATTTGGAATATACATATAAAACCTTTATTTAGAGTATAATTTTATAATTCATTTACAAATTGTTTGAATTTTTTACCACGTTCTTCAAAATTTCTAAACGCATCAAAACTTGCACTGGCTGGAGATAATAATACAATATCACCTGTTTTTGATTTTTGTTTTGCAATTTTAACAGCTTCTTCTAAATTAGTACAATGCACAATATCTAAGCTCTTGTTTGGCAATTCAGCTAATGCTATTTTAGTTGCATTTTCAATTTTTTCAGAAGTAGGTCCTGTTAATATTAATGTACCAACTTTTTTAGCTATTGTTTCACCTATTTCTTTATAATCTAATCCTTTATCTGATCCTCCCGCAAGTAAAATTATATTTTCGTCAAAGGCATTTAATCCTGCTATAGTACTTGCTGGGCTTGTTCCTATTGAATCATTATAATATTTAACCCCATCTAGCTCTCTAACAAATTCTAATCTATGTTCTACTCCTTTAAAGTTTTTAATTGCTTCTATCTGTATGTTTTCTGTTGCTAAAGTTTCAGTCGCAGCAAGAGCTGCACATATGTTCTCATAATTATGAATTCCTCTTAGTTTAATATCATCTTTATGCAATAAGTCTATACATTTTCCATCAACACAATGTTTGATCATGTTATCTACTCTGTCATATACATATCCGTCTTTTAATTGTTTTATACTGCTAAAAAATACAACTTTGCTTTGAACTAATTTTGCGAAATCTCTTGTAATGTCATTATCTTTATTTAATACCACAATTCCATTGTTATTTTGATACAAAAATATGTTTTCTTTTGCTTGTTGATATTCCTCATAAGACTTATGCACATTTAAATGATCTGGAAATACATTTGTAACAACTGATATATCAGGGCTTATTTCCATTCCCATTAATTGAAAACTACTTAATTCTAATATAACTAAGTCTTCTGGTTTCATGTCTTTTATCTGTGTGAATATCGGCTTTCCAATATTTCCACCCAAGAAACAGTTATACCCCGCTTTTTTAGCTATCTCATAAATAAGTGATGTAGTAGTTGTTTTTCCTTCTGTTCCTGTTACTCCTATTATTTTACATGGTGCCAACTTTAAAACCATTTCAATTTCTGAGGTTAATATTGCTCCTCTCTCAACTTCTTCTACAAATTCTGGAGTTGTTGGCAAAGCACTTGGCGATCTAAATATAATATCAAAGCCATGTAATCTTTTTAAGTTATCCTCTCCAATTTCTACTTCATATCTGTATTTATTTACTTTTTCTATTATTTCATCTGATAAACTATTTTTATCAAAAATAGTAACTTTTGCATTTTTATTATAAAAGTAATCTAGAAGAGGAACGTTACTTACACCCATGCCGATAATAGCAAGCTTCTTTCCATCTAAAAGTCTGTTAAATTGTTCTAATTTTTCATTTACGTATTCCATAACAACCTCCTATTATAATACTATATGCTCAAAAACTTTTTTTGCAGACTCTTCTGCACTTTTACAATCTGTTACATCAATATCTATTGTTTTATCGTATCTTTTATAGAATCCAGATTCTTCTTGAAGTTTATCTCTTTCTTGAATATGTTTTGATAATTCTTCCTTTGCAATTTCACTATTAGAATATTGTTTCATTTTTCTATTTACTCTTTCTTCTAAATCTGCAGTTATAAAGAAATGGTAGTCCAATTGAGGATATATTCTCATTAAGTCTCTGCCAGATATTATTAGGTTGTATTCTTGTTTGTAGATATCTATTAATTTTTTACCAAAAGCATAAAATTTTGAATTATCTGCATCTTTGGCAATTTTTGAAACGGCCATTGATGTAGTATCTGATTGCAAGTTTTCTTCGTTAATTTCTATTCCATTTACATATACAACACTTTCTTTATTTTCTATCTTCAATTCTACTTTTAACATATCCATTACCTGCTTAATATCTATATGATTTCCAGAATCCAAGCTTTCTTGCATTTTTGAAATATCAATTCCAGAATTCATTAAAGCAAATACTATTCCTCTATATAAATTTCCTCCATGTAAGATTATACTGTTTGGAAGCATTTTCAACAAAGCTCTGCAAAGAGAAGTTTTTCCAGATCCCACTAGTCCTTCTATTCCAATTGTTATATTATCTTTCATATTTTTTTGTGCCTTTCTTATATTTTTCGTTACAATTCACAGCTTAATATCTTAAATATTGCCGAAATAATTCATATTTTTATAAAATGAGCCGAAATATCGTGTCGTCACATGCAGTTTTTCACATTATACTATTATATTATGAATAAGTCAATCAAATAGAACAAAGGCAATATTTTACTACTTTTTACAATTTCCTCACTTTGGTTAAATAAATTTAAGCATATACATTTTTTACTTACAACATTTTTCTGTTTTTGTAATATAAATGTAATATTATTCATCGTATAATTTTATAGTATATGTTCATACTAATATTAGTGAGATTGGAGGTGCACTTATATGTCAAAAGGTAAGGATATAAAGAACGGTAAGAATAACAATACTAAAGGTTCTAAAAAAAGTAGTTCAAATCAGAACAGTAATAATACAATAGAAAGTAAATAGTTAAGAAAAAACTGAATCTAATCTTATAAGGAAGAATTAGCAGTTCTTTTTTGAGTTTTTAAAGAAACCACTAGAACAGCATAATCTGATTTATAAAATTATATTCAGTTTTTAGTTATATTGAAATATATTCAATTGATTATTTATTTAAGTATTTTTTTAAGAATTTTCCTGTATAACTTTTCTCGTTTTTTACTATTTGTTCGGGTGTTCCAACGCAAATTAATTGTCCACCCTTGTCTCCACCTTCTGGGCCTAAGTCTATTATATGGTCGCATGTTTTTATTAAGTCTAAATTGTGTTCGATTACTATTATTGTGTTTCCTGTGTCTACTAATCTCTGTAATATATCTACTAGTCTATGAACATCTGCTATATGTAGTCCCGTTGTTGGCTCATCTAATATATATAATGTTTTTCCGGTTGCTTTTTTAGAAAGTTCAGTTGCAAGTTTTACACGTTGTGCTTCGCCACCAGATAATGTTGTTGATGGTTGTCCTAGCTTTATATATCCTAATCCAACATCATATAATGTTTGTATTTTTGATTTTATTCTTGGTATTTTATCAAAAAATGTTAAAGCCTCCTCAACTGTCATATCTAGCACATCTGCAATTGATTTTCCTTTATATTTTACTTCTAGTGTCTCTTTGTTATAGCGCTTTCCATGGCATACTTCACATGGTACATATATATCCGATAAGAAGTGCATCTCTATTTTTAGCACACCATCTCCTGAGCAAGCTTCGCACCTTCCTCCTGCTACATTAAAGCTAAATCTTCCTTTATCATATCCTCTCATTTTAGCTTCATTTGTCTCTGCAAATAAATCTCTTATAATATCAAACACACCTGTATATGTTGCAGGGTTTGAGCGAGGAGTTCTGCCTATTGGAGATTGATCTATATTTACTATCTTATCTATATTTTGTAATCCTTTTATTTCTTTACATTTCCCTGGTTTTTCATTTGAACCATTTAGGTCTCTTGCTATTGTTTTATATAGTATTTCGTTTACTAATGTTGATTTTCCAGAGCCAGAAACGCCTGTTACACAAATAAATTGTCCTAAAGGAAACTTTACTGTTATATTTTTTAAATTATGTTCTGTTGCACCAACAATTTCTATTGCTTTACCATTTGATTTTCTTCTCTTTTCAGGTACTCTTATTTGCTTTCTTCCACTTAAATAATCTCCTGTAATTGAACCAGCTGTTTGTTTTACTTCTTCGGCAGTGCCTTGCGCCAGCACACGTCCGCCATGTACTCCAGCTCCTTGACCAATATCTATTATTTGGTCTGCTGCATACATTGTATCTTCATCATGTTCTACAACAATAACAGAGTTTCCTAAATCTCTTAGTTTCTTCAAGGTTGCTATTAATTTATCATTATCTCTCTGATGTAATCCTATACTTGGCTCATCTAGAATATATAATACTCCTGTAAGTCCTGCTCCTATTTGGGTTGCTAAACGAATACGCTGTGCTTCTCCACCAGATAAACTTCCTGCAGGTCTTGAAAGTGTTAAGTAATCTAGTCCTACATCTATTAGGAATTGTAGTCTTTTATTTAACTCTTGTATAATCTGTTCTGCAATCATTGCTTGTGTAGGAGTTAGTGATATGTTATTTATATATTCTTTTATTTTGTCTATCGACATATCTGTTAATTCATTAATATTTAAATTTCCAACTTTTACAGCGAGGCTTTCTTTTCTTAGTCTTGCACCATGACATACTGGGCATTCAGATTCGCTCATATACATTTCATAGAAAGATCTCATTCCATTTGATTTTGTTTCATTATGGCGTCTTTCTAGTGTCGGAATAACTCCTTCAAAAGGTGCTGTATATTTTCTTGTTCCTGCTGCTGATGTATATTCAAAATCTATTACTTCATCTCCTGTACCATACAATATTTTCTCTAAAAAGCTTCTTGGTAATTTTTTTATCGGTACATCTTTTATCTTTACATTATAGTGCTTAGCAATACTTTCAAAATACATCTTAGCCATTGTATCGCCTTTTTTCATGGTACTTGAGCCAAAAGCTTTTACTCCATCATATAATGTTTTATTTTTATCTGGTATGATTAAATCTTCATCCATCCTCATTAAATAGCCAATTCCAGTACATTCTGGGCATGCTCCATATGGATTATTAAACGAAAACATTCTTGGTGTTAGCTCTTCAAAACTTATGCCACAATCTGTACAAGCATAATTTTGACTATATATTTTTTCTTCTTTTCCTGGTATATCTATTGTTACTAGATTATTTGCGTATTTCATTGCTGTTTCAACAGATTCTGTAAGTCTTGAACGTATGCCTTCTTTTATTACTAATCTATCTACAACCACATCCACATTATGTTTTTTCTTTTTATCTATTTTAATTCCGTCTTCATCAAGTTCATACATTTCTCCATCTATTCGGACTCTTACAAAACCTGACTTTTGGTAATCTTCTAATTGTTTTACGAACTCACCTTTTCTGCCACGAACAACTGGAGCTAAAATTTGAATTCTTGTTCCTTCTTCTAACTCTAAAATATTATCTATAATCTGGTCTATCGTTTGTTTCTCAATCTTTTTACCACAATTAGGACAACAAGGAGTTCCAATTCTTGCATATAATAAACGAATGTAATCGTATATTTCTGTTACCGTTCCTACTGTAGAACGTGGATTTTTTGATGTTGTTTTTTGGTCTATAGAAATTGCAGGAGAAAGTCCTTCTATAGATTCAACTTCTGGTTTCTCCATCATTCCTAGAAATTGTCTTGCATACGAAGATAAACTCTCAACATATCTTCTTTGTCCTTCTGCATATAATGTATCAAATGCAAGAGAGGACTTTCCAGATCCAGAAAGTCCTGTTATTACTACCAACTTATTTCTTGGTATAGTTAAATTTATATCTTTTAAATTATGTTCTTTGGCTCCTTTTATTATTATATTATCATTCATTATAAATCCCTTCTTAAATTTAACATTATTTCTTTTGTATTCTAGAATTGGCGCTGTGAATTGTAACAGTGTTAAACTGTAGTTTTTAAAAGATGCCCATAAAAAGTCTCTTTTCCATTTCCTAGATTAGTTATATACTTTCTTTCATGGGCTAACTTATGAATTTTATTTTTTTCTAATATATTGTTATATTCAGTAATATTAAACTCATCATTCAATTTTTCTTTTAGCTGATGGATTAGTATGTTGTTCTCTGGAACATTATCTATCATGTGCCTTACTTCATCTATTTTATTATACGCTATATATATTGCATAATCAGTTAAAAAATAAGCTAGAACTGAGTTTTCTTTTTTCCAATACTCATTATAGAAATCTTTAAGGAAGTTAAACAAAATGTTATTCTTAGAGCTTCCCATGAAGAATATACACCACTTTCCATCAGAAATACAAACTTCTTTATCGTTATGTGGCAATTTTACTGTATAAAATTCAGGAATAAAGTCTTTAAATATATTTGCAGTCAATAAGCAAGTAGCATCAATCCAAATTCCTCCATGCTTGCTTAATAAATTTACTCTTAATACATCTGAAAAATGAGTTATCGATATTATTCCTTTTTTTACCTTTTCTATTATATAATCAGGAATGTCTACATAGTCTTGATAATTATTTTGTGTAATTAGAATTACTTTTCTTTCTCCAGCAAATTTTTTTATGCTTTCAAAACATACTTTTACTATCTCGGGCGCATTTTCTAACCCTTGCCACCAACAAACCCATATAATATTTGGAATATCTTTGTTAGAACTCGAGTTTTGCTTCATATATTTTTGTATTAAATCATTATAACTATCTTCTAAGTATCTTATCACTTTATCGTGATCTGTTGAAAGTAAATCTCTAGTAATTTTCATAAATAAGCATTCCTCCATAAAACAGAGATTAAGAATTTTTTAATTCTTCATTGTTTTCATATTGTAGTAATAATCTAGTTGAGTATTCCACTACCCTATAAATAGCGTGAATTATATCAGGCTTTATGTCAGGTTCTACATCATTTAGTAAATTTAAAAATTCATTTACATTATAATATAAATCCTGTAGTTTTTCAGTGGTCACTTCTGCTGTCATACTGTCATCTTTAAACATTGTATATATGTGTGTAATAAAACTTGCTATTTTATAGTTTTTAGCTTTTATAATTCCAGTATAATAAAATACAAAATCTTCAAAAAATTTATTTTCAGCAAATCTAAGTTTATTTGAATTTATGAAATTTCTGTTCCAACATACATCCCATACATTTTCGTATTTCCATTCTCTTGCTCTTTTACTTACTGTAGAATTTTCCTCAGTTGGAATCCATTCTTCTTCAAGTTTTCCTACTATTTTAAAGCCTAAATAAACAATATCTGGAGTTTCGTTTCCAATTACTTCATTTATTTTTTCTAAAGTAGTAGTCTCGGCAAAATAATCATCAGCATCTAGAAAAATTATATATTCACCAGTAGCTTGTTCTATTCCTTTATTTCTAGAGCCCCCTGCTTTTAAGTTTTCTTTATTTTTGATAACTGTTATATTTTTATATTTTTTTAATATGTTATAGGTATTATCACTAGAGCAATCATCTATTACAATTATCTCATAATCTTTATATGTTTGATTATTAATACTTTTTAATGCTCTTTCTATTTCTTTCTCGGCATTGTGTGCAGGTATAATTATACTAAATCTCATTTACACTTTTCCTTTCAAGTAACTAATTTTTACAGAGTTGGCTTATCTATGCAATACATTCTTTAACGTTTCCGCCTAATTTCATCTCTAACAAATATCCATCACCTTCATAAGATTTGAATTCAAATCCTAATTTCTCATAAAATTTTCTTGCACTCTCAAAATGGTCGCTAGTTCCAACATAAATTGATTCATATTGTTGTGTATTTTTTATATAATCAATTACCATGTTCACCATCTTTTTGCCAATTCCTAAGTTTCTATATTCTTTTTTTACATAAACTTTCTTTATTTCCGAAATTTCTTTACATCTTTCTGTATAACATATTGTTGCAATTAATTTTTCATTGTGCAATAAGATCCATCTTTTTTTTGCTTCATCACTTTTTACATGTTCTATTAAGCCATCTTTATAATGATCCAATCCATATTCTTCAACACAAACTTCTATTAGCAAATCTATGACTTCTTTTTCGTATTCTTTACTATATTCTTTTAATTGATATTCCAACTTTATTTACTCCTTTTAATACTACATTTCACTTCATCCCACACTCTTATTGTGTCTATGTATTCTTTATAATGTTTCTCCACATCTTTATCATATTCATCCAGAATATCTACTAAGCAAGTAAGGTCACAGTCTTTAAAAGCTGTGCTAACCTTATCTGCAGTATTTTTAAACTTTATCTTAGCAGTATCCATATCTTGTCTATATGTTTCTCTATGTAAAATATAATATAATAGAGGTTTATATCTTGTCCAACCGATTGATGTTTTTAAAAATCTTGCCTCTATTTCGTTATCTTTTGATGTAACTTTACGAAGCTTATTAGGAAATTTATTTTCCATTAGAAATTTATATTTCAAAAATCCATCATGAAAATGATATGTTGGTATTCTTACTACTTCTGCTCCGCTATCTGCTAATGCACAAGAAAAGAAAGTATCTTCGCCTCTAGCATATGGCGGATTATAAAATGCTGGGATTTTATCCAGATGTGTTAGATTTAAGCACATTCCCGAACCAAAAGCAACACTTGTTACTCCTATATCCTTAATCTCTTCAAATCCGCTGTTGCCTAAAGCAATATTTTCATCCGCATATTCTATTCCTGATTCATTTTTTAACATGTATTGTACTTTATTCCAAGAAACCACATCATTTTCTAATGCTTCTATAAATTGTTTGTAGACATTCTCCGTTATAATGTCATTATATTCAACAAATGGAAATGGATTCATTAGTCCACATCTATAGCCACATGTCATATCTGCATCTTTTATATATTTTATATGTTGCAAAACATTTTTCTGATGTAGCCATTTTATATTTTGCCCATCTCTAAGAGATGCTAATGGATATTCGTCATCATCCCAAAATAGCAAATAATCTATATCATTTTTGACAGCTTCATATAATATGCTATTTCTCGATTTTGCATATCCTGTACCAATAAGTAAATCTGCCTCTTCTTCGGTTAGGTGATGCTCTTTTATTAGCTCTTGTTTTTCTTCCATAACGTATTCTGGAGTTAAATATTTTATTTTAATTTCTTCATGCACCTCTGGATTGATTTTATAAAACTCTTCTTTTTTAGTATGCATGTAATTTAAATCATATAAAATAAAAAATGTAAAATTTACCTTTACATTAAGCTCTTTTACTTGTTCTAAAATGCTTTTATAATAGCTATTAATTATATTACAAACATTTGGTCTGCCTGTTATAAATCCTATTCCAAAATTTATTTCTTTCTCCATTCCATCACCTATTAATTAATTAAAATTTCTTAAAAATTCAATTGATTAATTATACCATTTTAAGTTATCTCTTGTCAATACATGGAAAATGCGCTAAAGTGTTACAAGCCAATAGTTTCATGTTTAAAATTTGATTAAATATTATATTTAAGCTTATAAATTATATTTTTATAAAATAAGCCGAAATATCGTGTCGTCACATGCTCTACGTGCGCTCGATATGAGCTGCGCAATTTTATAAAATATCATTTATAAGCTATAAGTGCTATTTTCAAACAATTTTAAACATGAAACTATTACAATATATTACATTTTATTACAATATATTTCATAAATATTTATTACATGAAATATTATGAAAAAGACTTGATTTAAATTTGAATTACATATATATTATGTATTGCCTAATTTGAATAACAATTTTACATAAACAAAGGAGTAATAATTATGGGATATATTAATGTATACACAGGACCAATGAAATGTGGAAAAAGTCAAAGAATCTTTAATGAGCTTAAAAGGCAATTGATTGCCGGAAAAGATATAAAAGTCTTTAAGCCTCTACTAGATAATAGGGCTGGTGATGCTATTATATCTACAAGAGCCGGAAATTCTATTAATGCTATTAATATACAAGATATATCAGAATTAGAAAACTATGATGCTGATTCTTATTTTATAGATGAATTTCAATTTCTAAAGGGTGATGTTCACACTATCGATAAAATGGCTACAGCAGGAAAGAAATTTTATATTGCCGGTCTTAACCTTACTTCTGAAAAGAAGATATTTGGTAAGATGGGAGATCTTATGTGTATTGCTGACAACATAGAAATGATGACATCTATTTGCGAAGTATGTAAATGTGAAGAAGCGGTATTTACATATTTCAAAGGACGCAAAGATACAGATATAATGGTTGGAGATGCAGAATACATTCCAGTTTGTAGAGAGTGTTATGATAAACTTATGAATAACAATTTTAATAAGGTTAAAAACAATCTAACTAATAAGCATAATAAAGTTCAAGCTAGTACTCCTATGCCTTTCGGAAAGATCTTAGTAAATGATTTTAAATATCAATATCATTTTTAATATGTTAAAAAAGTAGAACAGTTATAAATATTGTTCTACTTTTTATGGCTATTCACTTTTCTATATTTTTTAGTAATTATTTTGTTAATACATAGCCAGTAATATATACACTTTCAATATTATCTATTGTTATATTTTCTTCCTTTATGTAACGTATACTTATTGATTTGATATATAGATCTTTTTGTTCATCTATATTGATCACTGCATTTTTTTTAATATAATCTTCTATATTTCGCTTATTCGCTTTTTTTTCGTTTATTATATTTAATATGTAATTTTCAATATTAATGCATACTTTATTGTCTAAGTATATCTCTCTTAAGGATTCATCGTTTATTTTATAATATGATATATCATTAGCTTCTTGTATATATTTATACCCTTGAACAGGTATTGCCATATTTGAAGATGCGTTATAATATATATAATCAGTTCTATCATAAAAATAGTTTTTGTTGTTTTTTAATATATCTTTAGGGATATAATCTGGAATATATTTTTTTCCATCATCTTGTGTTTCTAAATAATTATATGCACTTTCGACTGTATCTTTTTGATCTTTTGTTAAATTGCTATAGCTTTCTCCTTGTCTCCAAGCTTTTTTCAATCTATTTGACTGGCTTATATTTGATATTGTTTGCATATTTACTATTGGTAATATTGTTACTATAGTAATTATGATGATTGAAGCGGTTAGTACATGTATCAAATGTTTTCTATTTTTATATAAAGATAAAAAGATTGCAATTATTTCAAATATTATAAACATTATTCCTAAGTATCTCATTGGTGTGATTCCATTTTCTATGCATCTTGTTCCAATTGAATATATTTGTAAACAAACAAATGGTATAAAAGCAACTGGCATAGCTTTGCAAAATTTTTCTATCATTTTGTTTTTTTCTTTAAAATTATATGCCATTATCCATACTATAAATGCAGCTATGAATAAACCTGTTAAAATTCTAAAAATTGAATTTGATGGAATTTCTCTTGTTATAAATATTTTAGCCATGTATATATAGATTATTATAGCTGCCAAAATAGTTAATGGTAAAAATACAAATGCTATTATTGTCTCTATAAATTTTGATATATTATATTTTATATTAGTTATAGCAGTTAAACATGCTGGAGCTAGGAACCATCCTACTAAGGCTATTTGTAGTCTTAACAAAAGATCTAATGAATCAAAATCATCTAATAATAATGTAATAAAAATTATCATTATTATACTTAAACCTAAATTTAATATTAGATATATAATCCCTGTACTAAATAAATTTTGAAATATTTGTGTGAAGTATTCATGAAATTCTAGTTTTGAATTTTTTATTACTTTTATAATGCCTATTAAAAATACTATTATACAATATCCTATTGTAATTCTAGTAATTGCTGGATCAAAATCAAGCCAGATTAGCCTTTCAAATATTACAGCTATTACTATTCCTATTATACCTGTAAGAACTCTCTGCCATGTTTTTTTGCAAAAACTCTCACTTGTAAATGCATTAATTGCAGATATTACTCCAATAATAACTATCTGCTCTAGTATTTTTTCAAGAAAGTTATAATCTCCAAATACCAATATCGCAGTTGTAATTATCATTACTATATGTGCAACTGTATATTGTAAGATATTCTTTTTGTAAGCTTTAGCTATATCGCTAAAGAAATCTTTTAATTTTGACATACATTCATTCCCTCCTATTTTTTATTTGGCTTGATTATATCATAATATACATATAAATACTAGCATATGCAAAAAAATACCATCGCCCTAGATATTATACCTAGGGCAATGGTGAAAAGATTACTGTTTGTCGCTGTCTTGCTGCTTTTCGGCATGCTTGTGTCTTGTGCATATGCCTACACCGTGTAA
>CAYPES010000004.1:0-15697 GCA_964409925.1 uncultured Clostridium sp.
GTGTGCATTGTAACAATGATCGGCACAGCAATAAAATTTGGTGGAAGCGGATTATTATTTTACATATTAACATTATTAATATTTGTTGCTTTTATTTTAATAAAGAAGCCGATAGACCAGGAAGAAAAAAACGAAAAACTAAAAGTTGGAATACAAATGACTTTTGCTGTGCTTTCTGTACAAATGGTAAAAATGCTATTTAAAGGCTTTTTAGTATATGATTTACTTTATACCTTAATGATAACTATAACAACATTTATATTTTACAAAGTATTTGTAAATTCACTAGTTGTTTTTAAGAACTGCAGAATAAAAAAGGTATTTTCTATAGAAGAAATAATGGGAGCAAGCTTAATGCTTGCATTGGCTGTAAATTGCTTAGGCAATCTAAATGTTTTTGGCTTTTCTATAAGAAATATACTTAGCATCCTAATAGTACTAGTAATGGGTTGGAAAAATGGAATGCTTGTTGGTGGTACAACGGGAATAACTATAGGAACAGTTGTTGGAATATTAACAGGTCAAGAACCTGTAATGCTTGCTGCATATGCAATATCAGGATTGATAGCAGGATTATTAAATAAACTAGGAAAAGTTGGCGTTGTAGTAGGGTTTGTTATAGGAAATATAATACTTTCATATGTGGCAAATGGTAACACAGTGGAAATAATAAAATTCCAAGAAATATTAATTGCTGCATTAGGACTTTTAGCAATTCCTAAATCTTATAAATTAGATATAAGTGACCTAGTAAGTAGTACAAAGTTATTGCCTGAGACTACAACAAGAACCTTGGAAGAAAATAGGGAAACAGTAAGTAAATTAAATAATATGTCAAACACAATACATCAAATGGCAAAAGAATATGAAAATGCTGCTGCTACAATAGTAACAGATGAAGAACTTGAGAAACAAGAAAGAGCAAATCAAGAATTATTTGAAGAAGAATTGTTTAATAATCTAGATGGAAAAGAAGAGAATCTATTGTATGATGACGTTTACAATAATAATGAAAACATTATAGATGAAATCTTCGATGTGCTAATATCAAAAGAGGTAATAACTAGAAAAGATATAGTAAATATATTTGCAAATCATAATAATTATATAATGGGATTCAGCCCAGATTCCAAAGAGGACGATTATGTCGCAAAAAATGATATAGATGAGATGCTACGAGCAATAAATTCGGCTTATAGGGTAAGCAAATTGAATTTTATTTGGAAGAAAAAATTAGATGAGAACAAAAAGACCATGTCTAGCCAGTTAAATGGAGTATCAGAAGCACTATCCAATTTAGCAACTCAAATAACAAAAGATGAAGACGATATATATAAGTCACAAAAAGAACAAATAAAGAAGTTGTTGGAAGAAAAAGAAATAGAATTAAAAGATATAACCATAAAACAAGAAGAAAGTGGCAGATACATAATAAATTTATACACAGATGTGTGTAATTCTGTGGATGGCAAGGAATGCGGAACTAAAAAAATTGCACGAGTATTATCAAAAGTGCTAAATGAAAAGCTGATACTACAGAAACAAAAATGTGGACTAAGAATGAATGACGATACATGTGTATATACATTTACATCAGAAGATAAGTACACACTACAAGTTGGGCTTGCAAAGTCTAAAAAAGCAGACTCAATTATATCTGGAGACACAACGTTACAAACAAGATTAGAAGATGGTAAATATCTATTAGCTATCAGTGATGGAATGGGATCTGGACCAGAAGCAAGAAAAAGTAGTAAAATTGCAATTAAAATGCTAGAAAGATTATTACAATCAGGCTTTAATAATGACACAGCCCTTAAATTAATAAATACAACAATATCTGCTAATACAGATGATGACATGTACGCAACGTTAGATGTAAACATATTAGATTTATATAAAGGTAATATGAAGTTTATAAAAAATGGAGCTTGTCCAACTTTTATAAAAAGAGGAAACAATATAGAAACACTAAAAGCAGTTGCATTGCCAACCGGAATATTAAATAATATAGATTTAATTGAATATAATTATGACTTAAAAGATGGAGACATTATACTAATGTGCAGTGATGGAATTCTAGATTCTAATAAAGAATATATAAACAAAGAATTATGGATTGAGGAAATATTAGAAAGAATTGAAACTGATGATGCACAGAGAATAGCAGATATTGTATTAAATGAAGCCATAGACAACGATTTTGGCAAAGAAAAAGATGATATGACTGTAATAGCGTATAAAATACATAAAAAAGAACCATAAATGAATATGGTTCTTTTTGGTAGTTACAATTCACAGCTTTTGCTAATTTACATGCAAAAATAATTTATATTTTATAAAATTTCGCAGCCCATATTGAGTGCTCGTAGCTCATGTGACGACACGATATTTCGGCTCATTTTATAATATTTTAATTGCGAAGATATTGGTATTTTTAATTATATTTTTTCACTACCCCTTCTTAAGAAAATGTAATTCGTTCCTCATAACATTTTCTAAAGTGGTCCCCACGATACGTTACAAAATATAATTAAAAATACCAATATCTTTGTAAATTATTTAAGATAGTTATTCCAAATTTTATACAGTTCACTGTAACATTATAATAGCGAATTAGAAATTCTCTAATTCGTTATTATTTTTGTAACAAATTTGTAATATTTTTTTAATTGTTTTGTTACACATTATGTCTTTTTATGTAGTATAATGTATTTACTTATACTAAGGAGAAATATTGCATGAGTATAGATTCAGATTTAAAAAAAGACGGAATAACTATTATAGAGCCACTTGATGCTTCTACCATTCATACTATAGCCAAAAATGTTAGTGAAAAGATTGTTTCAACTTTTCCTAATTTTGGCTTTAATTTGGATACACTTTATAATAGATTCTCTAATTTACCAATGTATATTGCTAATATTCCAGAAGGAATGTCCGAAGCAAGCTACTTTTACAAGAACTCAGCTATTTATTTTAGGGATGGAATGGGGCTCGGTGATTTAGAAAAATTTGCTGTTCATGAACTTATTCACCATTTGCAAGAGGAAAAAAATTCTAAAGGAAACCTCATTCGATTAGGTTTATGCAATTTTAAAGGTTCTAAAGTTGAAGGTATGGCTTTAAACGAAGCTGCTGTACAGCTTTTAGCATCTAATATACTTGGTAATACGTTTGAAAATGTTACATATTATGACATAACATTTTCTACAATTAGTCCAAATTGTTATCCTTTATTGTGTAACTTAATTTATCAAATGGCCTATATAACTGGAGAGGAAGTTTTATTTGATAGTACTTTCAATAGCAATGATCATTTTAAAAACAAATTTTCAGCATTATGCGGAGAAAAAGTGTATTCTCATCTTTCTAGTTTATTTGATAAAATATTAAATACTGAAGAAAAAATTATAATTTTAAACAATAAGCAACAAAATGATAATCTATCTGTTGCAAAATCTCAGGCCATATATAATAAAATTAGTGATTTAAAGAAACAATTAAAATATACTTATTTTTCGGCACAAGAGCTAATTATAAAATCATATTTTTCTACAGTTTTCAAGACTCTAATAACTTCTGTAGACTTAGACCGATTTAGAAAAAAGTTATACAATTTTCAGGAATTAATTGGAACTACCACAAATTATTCTTTCTTTAATAGTTATTATATAAGTATGATGGAAAATTTAGATAATAGATATGATATATTGTCTAATGCAACAAATTCATATAGTACATATTTAATTCCAAAGAAAGAAAACAAATTTTCTAAATTTATAAATTATATAAAAAAATTACTTTGGGAAAAAGAAGTAGAAAAAATAAAATGAGCCATTTAAGGTTCATTTATTTTTTTAGAAATTCTATTATATTATTAGCTGCATTTCTTCCTGATCTTGCAGCCCATGCTACAGTGGATTTTTCTCCTGCAACATCTCCTCCTGCAAAAACTTTTGGAATTGAGGTTTGCATATTTTCATCTATATTTATATATCCCCATTTATTCTTTTCAAAATCTATTATAGCGTTTTCCTCAGGTTTAGATCCTGTTGCCATTACTACATAGTCGGCATCCATCAAATAGTTACTGCCTTCTATATTAACAGGTGAGAGTCTTGTCTCCCCTTCTTTTTTTACAAGTTGTGTTTTTATACATTCAATTTTTTGAACCCTATCTGCTGTGGCACTTTGTTTATTAGTTAAATCTTTATTTTTTACTGATTTCAAACTTCCTAATATTTTTGTAATGTTGGTTTGAAATAAGAATTCTATTCCTTCTTTTCTTGCATCCTCTATTTCCTTTTTTTCTGCTGGCATTTGCTCTTCTGCTCTTCTATATATGATGTATACTCTATTAGCACCAAGTCTCTTAATTGTTCTTGCAGAGTCCATGGCAACATTTCCTCCTCCAATTACGGCAACATTTTTTCCTTCATATGATGGATGTTTTTTATATTCCAATAAGTCATTTCCTCCATAAACGCCTTTTAAGTTTTCTCCCTCTACATTCATCTTAGACGGAATGTTTGCTCCTACAGATACAAAAACAGCCTCATACTGATTTGTTAATTCATTTAATTCTAGATTTTTACCTAATTCTTTATTTAGTTCTACTTGAACTCCTAATTCTAATATTTTATTTATTGTTGCTTTAACTGTGGAATGATCCAATCTAAATTCCGGTATCCCATGTGAAAGTAAGCCTCCTAGCTCATTATGTTTTTCATATATTTTCACATTTACTCCTTTTCTAGCAAGAAAAGCAGCACAAGTTAAACCTGCTGGTCCACCTCCAACTATTGCAACTTTTTTATCTGTTAAACTATTATCTATAGTTTTAGGAATTTTATAATTTTCTTTTATACTTATATCCCCAATAATTGATTCCATTTTGCCTATTGACACTGGCTCGCCTTTTATGCCTCTTATGCAACTTCCTTGGCATTGCTTTTCATGTGGGCATATTCTACCACATACTGCTGGTAAAACTGTTGTTTCACATAGCATTTCATATGCTTTTTTGTAATCCTCTTCATGTATAAATTCTTGTATATTATTTCCTAGTGGGCATCCTTTATTGCTACATGGTTTATTTTTGCAACTTAGACAATATTTTCTTATCTCTTCTTCATTCATATTGATTTTTCCTTCCTAAAAGTACGAATTTTTAATATAGAAGCAGTTTATATTTTATTAACATAAATGTCAATATTTGAACAATCATTCAGCAAGTTATTAGTTACAGTTTGTTACAATTCACATCATTGGAGTCTAAAATATAGCTGAAATAGAATAATATTTTTATAAAATGAGTCGAAATATCGTGTCGTCACATGAGTTACGTGCGCTCGATATGAGCCACGAAATTTTATAAAAATATCATTTATGAGCTCTATAATCCCTTATCTCAGATAATTTTAAATGTAAAGCCATTAAATTGAAACAATTTATATATGTAATCCTAATTCATCTGCCTTTTGCTTTACTTCTTTAAGGTCTTTCCAGAAATCTATTTTCTTTGCTTCGTCTCTTAGAAGTGCTGCTGGGTGCCACGTTGGCATATATAAAATCTCCTTTTTTTCTACCCATTTACCTCTAGCAGAAGTTATTCCATATTCATTGCCCAAAATATTTTTTAAAGCTGTACTTCCTAATAAAACTATTATTTTTGGTTTTACTAATATTACCTGGTTTCTAAGATAATTCAAGCATGCCTGTGCCTCATCTTCTTCAGGTACTCTATTTTGTGGTGGTCTGCATTTTACTATATTTGCAATATATACATTCTCTCTTTTAATATCTAAAGCTTGAATTGCTTTATTCATAAGTTGCCCTGCTTTTCCAACAAAAGGCTCTCCTTGTCTATCCTCATCTGCACCAGGTCCTTCACCTATAAGCATTACATTCGCTTCTTTATTTCCTACTCCAAATACAATATTTGTTCTATTCATACAAAGTTTGCACTTTTTACATCCTTTAATCGCTTCTTCTAACTCTTCCCAATTATTATACATTTCTTATCACCAATTTTCTCAAATTTTAATGCTTTACAATATAATTAATTTCAGCTATTTAACAGTTTAAATTTCTGAGTAATAACTTTCTAGCATACACATGGTTCCACCAGCTTTATCTTTATTTTGTTTTCTGTGGCTATTTTAGCTTTCGTTCCTATTGGTATTATTATTTTTTTATCTATATGTCCAAAATTGTTAGATTTTATTATAGGAAAATCAACATTATCTTCCAAAGCATTCTTTACTATTTCTTCTATTGATATATTCGATGGATGTTCATAATTTCCAATCCATAATCCCGAAATCTTATCAAAAATTCCATTTTGCTTTAGATAATATATATTACTATTTACTATCTCTGGAGAGGATTCAAATCCAAGCTCCTCTAAAAATAAAATCTTATTTGTCACGTCAACTGCATATTTTCCACATACTAATTTTGTGAATAAAGATAGATTTCCTCCTATCAATTCACCTTCAGCTTGTCCATCATAAATAGTTGTATATTCATCATATTTTTCTCCTAGGTTCATATCCTCATTTACAAACATTTTCATAAATTGTTCATATGCATATCCAGTCTCCCATGAAGTTAAAGATTTAAATGTTGGTCCATGGAATGTAACTAAACAAGTTTTATCATGTATCACATTTAATATGCTCGTATTATCACTAAATCCACATATTATTTTGGGATTATTCCTAATTATATCAAAATTAATATAATCAAAAGTAGAGTTTGAGTCTTCACCACCTTTTACACACATTATAGCTTTTACTTCTTTATCAGCAAACATATTATTTATATCTTCTGCTCTTTTTTGTGGCGCAGTTCCATATTTTAATGTATTTTCGAATACATATTTTCCAAATTTTATTCTAAAACCTGATGACTCCATAAGAGCAATCGAAGCATTTATATACTCTAGATCATCTTCCTTTATAAAATTTGATGGTGCAATTACTCCTATGTAATCACCCTTATTTAACTTGTTCGGTATCATTTTTTCTCCTCTCTATATGCACCAATTAGGGACAGGTGGGACCATTAAGAACCGTCCCTAATGGTCCCTAATATAGCGACATTTCGCCCTGATTTTTCTTTTTGGGCTCTGTATGAGTGCATATAGTCCGAATTGCATACTGTGCATATTCCACTTTCTATAATATTTTTCTTGTTAAGTCCACATTCTTCTAGCAATAATCTATTTACTAGAGTTGTATCTATATGATATTTTTGTTTTCCATCTACTATATTGTTTTGTTTTCCTATTATATCACAACTTCTATTAAAGTAACTGAATGTCTGTTCAAAAATATTTTTTATATCTTCGTCTACTTCAAAGTGGCACTTTCCTATACATGGTCCAATACATGCAATAATATCTTCTGGTTTTGAGCCATAGTCTTTTATCATTTTATGCACTGCTTTTTGCCCTATCTTTTGTACAGTTCCCCTCCAACCGGAATGTATATTTCCTACTACTTTATTAATTGGATCATATAAAAGAATTGGAGTACAATCCGCAAAGCTAAGCATCAATTCAATATCCATTTTATTTGTTAATAGTCCGTCTACATTATTATAATTGTCTGAACATTGCCATTTTTCAGTATCGTTTTCCACATTCTTTATACAATCTGTGTGTTTCTGTAATGGTTTTACTATGTTATTTTTATTTATATTTAATTCCTTAGCAATTTTATTAATACTATCATCGAATTTATCAGAATCGCTCTTAAAGTTCACATCATATACACTTAAAGTATAGCAGTGTACTAAATTATCAAACTCAAGCAATCTTTTAAACTGTAAATATTCAATTTCATCACTTTTTACGTGAGTCATGTTTTCATTAGATAAATCCATATTTTCTCCTTATTCAACAAATCTATTTCCCTGTTTCTTCTTTGATTATTTCTAGAATTGCATCTTTGTTTAGTTTTGTTATGTAATTATATTTATTATTCTTACTATCTTCATCAAATCTACAAATTGATTTATATTTGCAATATTCGCAAGGAGTTTTTTTATTGCTCGTGTTGTAGTAAGGTTTTACTTCAATATTTCCCCCGAGAATTTCTTCAGAAATTTGTTTTATTATTTTTTCTGTATATTTTTTAAGATAACTAAATTGTTCTTTTGTTACCGTGCTTGTTCCACGTCCACCTAACTCTCCGCTAGAATTTATTGTAGCAGGTATTATTTTGCTTGTGCCTCGAGGCTCATTTTCTATATTTGTATCCATCTTTTTTACTATATTTACATCTGCTAATATTAAGCCCTTCATCTTAAATTCTTGTCTGATTTTTTCTTCTATTTCTTCGTCAGACATATTTTTATCTGTTCCTATCGTTGGATTTGATAAGTTAAAGTATAGTACTCCAGCTGGTATAAAGTCTTCTACTTTGCAAGTTTCATTTAAATATGTTAAAAGTTGCAACTGTAATCCAGCCATTACCTGATTTAAGTCTATGTTTTTTATAGACGATTTATAATCTATTATTCTTACGTATGTTCCATCTGGATTTTTTAATATATCAACTCTATCTATTTTTCCAATTATCTCAACCTTTTTACCTTCTTCAGTTGTGATAGTTATTGGCTTATACTCACCTTTTCCACCAAATTCAACTTCATGTCCTAAGACTTCAAACTCGCTCTGTTTAATGGTTTGTACAATGTATTTAATAGACATTGTAACAACTTTTTTTAATCTTTGTGCTAATACTTTGTATTTAGCCGTTATTGTAAAAATATAGTTTCTATTTAGTTTTAGTTTTTCCTCTAAAATTTCTGATACTATTTGTTCTAGTTGTTCTTCTGTTAATTGCTTTAAATTGATGTTTCTTTCTTCAATTATTCCAAAGAAATTGTCTATTACATCATGCATAAAAGACCCTGTATCAACAGATTCTACTTTAAATGTTTCTTTGTCATTTAATTTTAACCCATATTTTAAATAATATGAGAAAGGGCAGCCGCTGTATTGCTCTAATCTCGATACACTTGTTTTTAATGTGTTTCCATACATTTCGTTGATGTTTTCTTTTGTAATCTTTTCTGGAACATTCGAATAATTTAGCCCTCTTACGGCAGAGGCTAGCTTATCGTGCCACTCTTCGCTTTCGTTGTATACGTTATATATGTTAAACCATATTTCTGGTATCTCTTTACCATCTCTAAAATCCCTTAAATTAATTAACAACTCTTCAAATGTATTCTCTATGGTAGAAATTTCTGATTTTCTATTTACTATATCACTATCTTCTTCTATGTTTTCAAAAATTTTTTTTATTCTAGAAACTAATACTGATGGTCTTAGTGATTTTCCCTCCATATCAGAAGAAGAATATGATAAATAAATCTTTTCTTCTGCAGTTGTAAATGCTTTATAAATGTTGAAATTATCTTCATATATTCTGTCTATTGTGCCTTTTGCAAGCTCTACCCCATTCTGCTTAATTTTTTCTCTATCGTCATCATTTAAGAAGCCTTCTGCTTTATTTACTGATGGAAACATTCCGTCATTTAAACCTATAATAAAGATCACCTTTATCTTATGGCTTCTCGACCTATCTACATCGCCAACTGTTACTTCATCTTGAGCCATTGGTATAGTTCCTAATTTACTTTCTCCAAGACCTGTTTTTAATATTTGCATGTAGTTTTCAAATGTTATATTTTCTTCTCCAAATACAAGAACTATTTCATCTAATACTTGCATTACAACCTTCCAACTGGTTTCATATTCAGCAGCAATATTAACTTTTCCTATTCCATTTAATTTCTTTACTTTTTCTTCTAATATTTTATCTATTCCATTTTCTATAAAGAAATTGTATAGGTTCTCTGATATTTGTTTTGCCGTTTTATTACCTGACAAATTCTTTTTTAGTTTCACTAAAGGGTTAACCGCTTTTTTTCTTATTTCATTTATATTATTTATCGCATCTTTGCCAATTTCTTCCTCATCGTGAAAATTCCAATCTTCTTTATACCATTTGCTTCCCTTTACTTCCCACTTTAAAGCATAGTTTTCCAACAGATAAATCTCGTCTGAAGTCAAGTCTAAAAATCCACATTTTATATAGTTAAACACACTATCGTACGCCCAATTTTTTGAGAATACATCCAATATCGAAATTAGATATTTCACCAATATATTCTGGCTTAAATCTCTTTTTTCATCTATATAAACTGGGATATCGTATTTTTTGAAGATAGCTTTGCACAAATTTGAATATACATCTATATTTTTAGTAATCACCGCAATGTCTCTATATCTATATTTTCCGCTTCTTATTAGCTCTACTATTCTTCGTGCCACTTCTTCTATCTCCGAATATTGATTATTCGCTAAAAACAATCTAATACTTTCAGTTTTTCCGTTATACTTTCTGTACGGAAAATTATATAAATTTCGTTCTAAATGTTTTAATTCTTCTGATTTAAATCTTAATATTTTATCTAAAAATATTGGCTCTTCTATCTTAACTTTTAAACTTTTTGCTAATTTTGATAACTTTTCTATAGTTTCCTTATTACTATAAAAAATATCACTACTAGCTTCCTTATCTTTGTACATTAGATCACTAGAAACTGTTATCACAACACTATTTGCAACTTGTAACAATTTTGCTATTATGTCATATTCCTGCTTTGTAAATCCCACAAATTCATCAATGTATATTTCTGTATTTTTGAATATATTAGTCGCACTTAATTGCTGTGCTAATATTGTTAATGAATCATTTTCATCAATATAATTATCAGTTATTCTTTCTTGAAACTTGCTATACACTGTATATATGTCATTCAATTTTGTTTCCAAATATGTATCTGTCTGAGCCACTTGATCTATCAAATTCTTTAGGTTTTCTAATGTTACTCCATGCTTTTTTAATTCTGTAATCTGTGTCATAATCATATCAATATTGCTATCTGATTTTCCTAAAAACTTTAAATTATTTTTCTTATTTGTCAATATACTATATATAAGCATGGACTTACCACAATTTGAAAGAACTGTTTTGTTACTTCCTCCAACTTCACCAGACACTCTATGAGCCATTCTTGCAAAAGTTAAAACTTCTGCATTAATTACTGCAGAACCGTGATCATCTAAGCTCTTTAACAGCTCCTTTTCAGCCGAAAAAGAAAATTGCTCTGGAGTTATAATATATTTTTTTCTTCCATTATTTATATTTCTACTTATCTCCTGAAATATATAGTTAGTTTTGCCCGTACCGCTTCTACCATAAATTATTTGTAAACTCATAAATTCTTCTCTTCCCTTATTGTATTTTTAATCCTAAAAAAATATATACATTAAAGCATAAATATCGTGTCGTCACACGAGTTACGTGTGCTCGATATGAGCTGTGCAATTTTATAAAAATATTAATTATTTCAGCTAATCATGACACGTAATTAAATTTATTCTAAGTATTTTCTCGTTTCCAATAAAATAAATATTGTTGTGCAATTCCTTCTAGATTTCCAAATTTTTCTTTGGCTAATTCTTCAATCTCTTTTTTATTTACTTTTGCTTCATCTGGATTATGTATGTATAAATCATTCATCACTCTTCTTACCCAAACATCAATTGGGAATACATCAAATCTTTTCAATGTTGAGAATAATAAAATACAATCAGCTACTTTAGGCCCCACTCCAGAAAGAGTTAATAATTGTTTTCTAATCTTTGTTGTGTCTTTTTCATTTCTCGTTTCTTCTAAGTTTACGTCACCATTTTTTATTTTTTTAGTAGTTTCATATATATATTTATCTCTAAATCCTAATCCTAAAAATCGTAAATCTTCTATGCTAGCTGTTGATAATGCCTCTATGGTTGGAAAAGTATAATATGCTTTCCCTCTAAATTCTATTTTATCTCCATACTTTTGAGACATCCTATCTATTATTCCTTTTATCCTAGGGATATTGTTATTTGCAGATATTATAAAAGAAATAATCATCTCCCATAAGTCTTGATTAAGAATACGTATACCTTCACCATATTTAATACTTTCAGCTAAGTATTTATCTATATTTGATAGTTCTTCTTTTATTTTTTCATAATTTCTATCCAAATCAAAATATTTTTTACATATACTTTCTATGTCTCCATCACATATTCCTGAAATTATTATTTTATAGCCTTCAGCATCTGGCTCTTGCTTAACATTTAACACATTATTGCTAAATATTCCTGTGTAGCTTCCATCTGCTTGCTCATTCCATCTAAAACATTGACCACAATCAAATACATCTTTTACTTTAAACGATTTACAATTATTTATTATATATGTTTGCTCCATTATTTACTCCTTTTGCTCTATACCTATATTAGAGCATTTTCTTACTCACTTTTCAATACTAAAATCATTTTATTGATGATTCTCTCAAAAGCAAAAAATGATTGACAAAAAAATGAAAACTTAGTATAATATATATAGGAAATGAAGAACCACAAACGTGGTTTACCAAATTGATATGTAAAAAAACACACCGAACTGGGCAAGTTACAGATGTGTTTTTTTATTGTCTATTTGCTTAAAATTATAACCATTATAACTAAGGCAAATACTATAATAGTTTCGACAACTAAGCTAAATAAAATTAAATATATTATTTCTAATAAAATAGCTTCTATCATAGCACCACCTCCTCACTCACAACATAAGTTGTGGATTAAAAGTGGTAAACCACATCTGCTTATCTTCATTTCCTATGTTAGGCAGTATAACATATAATGTTTTAAAAATCAATATTTTAGAAACAAAGTTTCGGTATTTTTTTTGTTGTCATTCACATTTTAGCATTTTATAATATAGCCGAAATAATTAATATTTTATTTAAAACCTTTTCCTAGTACCTCTCTTGCATTTAATATTATAATGAATGATGTTCTATCCACCTTCTTTGCAATGCTTTCAATGACATAAGATTCTGTTCTTGATCCTACGCATAAAAGTGTCATTTTTTCTTCGTTTGTATACATTCCTTTCGAATATAAGCCTGTGCTTCCTCTGTTTACTTCATTACCAATTTTTTCTGCAATTTCCTTGTACATTGGAGAAATTATTAAAACCACTTTCGTAAAATTTACACCTTCAAAGATCAAGTCTATCATTTTTCCCATTAAGAATATAGCTATTGCAGAATATAACCCTACTTCAATTGTTCTAAAGAAAAATACATTAACAGTAATTATTATTGTGTCAGTCATTAAAATTAAATTACTTGTTCTATATTGTGGTTTATATGCTCTTATTACATAAGATAGTAAATCTGATCCTCCTGTAGAAGCTTTATATCTTAATACTATTGCTGTTCCTATTCCCATCATAATTCCGCCATAAATGCACCCAAGAAATTTATCATGGGTAGCTGGTTCAATTTTGTCAAAAATGTCCACTAATATAGAAAAAATTATTGTTCCATATATTGATCTAAAGAATAAACGCTTACCTATTTTAAAATATGCAACTAGCAATAAAGGTATATTTAATATTAATATTGTAGTTCCTAATGGGAATTTGAATAAATAATATAATATAGTTGCAATTCCAGAAAATCCACCTGTTGATAGTTCATTAGGTAGCAAAAATAACGATACGCCTATAGCCATTGCAATACAGCCTAAAGTTATGAACAGATATTCCTTTATAACTTTTTTAAATGTATCTTGATTAACATTACAAATCTTCTCTATATGCTTTCTTATTTTCTTTTCTTTTCTATTATTCATAAAAAATCACCTATATTTCCATTATTTGCAAATATAGGCAATTTTATACATTCTATGTTACAGTTCACTGGCTATTTTGTTTTTAGAGATAATTAAGTAAACAGTAGCCATTCTATGCTACCTCTAGAACATTTAGATTAAACTTTCCAGTTTTTACTGCTTTGTTAGCCTTTACTGTAGTAATTACAGCATACGTCTCTTTTAATTTATTTATGTTTTCTTTCTTATGTCCAATTATGTTATTTATATCTTTTGGGTTAGCTTCTACCTCAACTCTAATTACTTTCGCATTAATATTTTTTATTTTTTCAACTATCTTGTCATACCATATGCCATCTTCTACTAGTTGTCCAAAAGCAGGATGATAAGGCCCAGCAATAACTTCACTTTCCTTTCTAGCTATATCTGTTATTGTATCTGTATTTTGTAATCCAACTCTTATTATTTGTATATGTTTTTGGTTAAATAATTTTACAATTTCTTTACTCCTTTCAACAGCTTGTGAAACAGTTAATGGAATAAAATCACCTTTTTTATACTCTTCTTCTAACTCCGTTCCCTTAATTACAAGAACGGGATAAATTCTTACCATTTTAGGTTTTAGCTTTATGCTATCCTTCGCTGTTTGAACGTCATCCTTTTCGTTGCTATCTGGAAGCCCCACCATAATTTGATGTCCTAAGTTAAATCCATATAATCGTATTAATCTAGATGCCTTAATTACATCTTCAAAGCTGTGTCCTCTCTTGCATCTGGCTAATATGTAATTATTAGAAGATTGTACTCCTAATTCTATTGTTTTCACATGGTATTGCTTAAGCATTTTTAATATATCTTTATCTATAGCATCTGGTCTGGTTGATAGGCGAATACTATCAACTTTCTTGTTCTTGATATATGGTTGAACAGCATTAAGCAGTTCTTCTTGTTTTTCTCTTTCTATCGCTGTAAAGCTTCCTCCAAAAAAAGCTACCTCAATATACTTATTATTGTCTTTAAAATTAGATAGATAATATTCAATCGTTTTTGTTACATCTTGAGCTGTTACTTGCTTCATCTCTCCACTAATGGTTCTTTGGTTACAAAAAGTACAACATTTTTTACATCCTAAATGTGGTACAAATATTGGAATAATATATTCTTTTTTCAATATTATTACCTCCTACCCATAGCTTATAATTATTACAATGTTTTTAGTGCTTTGTCTGCAGCATCCATCTCTGCTTGTTTTTTTGTTTTCCCTTTTCCTGTTGCTAGAACTTTGCCATTTAGTTTAACCTCTGCAACAAATGTTTTGTCGTGGTCTGGGCCAAATTCTTTTACTATTTCATATTTAATTTCCACATTGCCATGTATTTGTAACTTTTCTTGTAAAACTGTTTTATGGTCCTTCATTCCAACATTCTTACTAGCCAATTCTATCTCATCTTTTAAGTTTTCTACTATAAATTTTTCAGAAGTTTCAAGTCCTGAATCGAAGTACATCGCTGCAATAACAGCTTCAACACTATCTGCCATAATGGTAACTTTTCTATTACCTTGGTGCATCATTTCGCTTTTTCCTACATATAAGAAATCACTAAAATTATGCTTATCAGCAATTTTATATAAGCTTTCTTCACAAACAACAGTAGCTCTAACTTTAGTCATTTCTCCTTCTTTTAAATTTGGATAATTCTTATAAATAAACTTACTAGATAAAAATTCTAATATACTATCTCCAAGAAACTCTAATTTTTCATTACTTTCTACTTTATGTTCATATGCATATGACGTATGTGTTAAAGCTTTTTTTAGTAAGTTTATATCATTAAATTTATAACCTATATTTTCTTCTAATACAGATAATTTTTTTCTTTCTATCATTACATTCACCTCCTTATACAATATTTATATAATACCTCATTTTCCGCGATT
>CAYPES010000005.1:0-15574 GCA_964409925.1 uncultured Clostridium sp.
GAAAAAATATGTAGACAAATTTTTATATTTTGCCTACATAAATTTTACACTAACGTTGCTTTTCTGCAAAATTTTGTAAAAATCTAATTATTCCTAAAAGTAAAGAACATAATCCATAAGTTGTGACGTTTTTATAAAATTATACAAATTAATCCTCCGCTTCCCTCGTTTATTATTCTTTCCAATGTTTCTTGTAATTTTTCCTGAGCGTCTTCTGGCATTTTCATAAGTTTTGTTTGTAGTCCTTCATTTACAAGTTCATGTAAACTCTTTCCGAATATGTTAGATTCCCATATTTTCTTTGGATCACTTTCAAATTCCGATAATAGTGATTCTACTAATTCTTGTGATTGCTTTTCACTTCCAACTATCGGCGATACTTCTGTTTCTATATCTGCTCTTATCATATGTATTGATGGTGCTTTCGCTCTTAATTTTACTCCGTATCTAGAGCCTTGTTTTACCATTTCTGGCTCTTCTAAAATCAATTCGTCTATTGATGGACTTACTATTCCATATCCTTTTGTATTAACTTCTTGTAATGCTACTGACACTTTATCATATTCTTTTTTCACATTTGAAAATTGTATCATGCTAGAGAATAGTTCTCCCTCATTTGTGATTGGCACTCCTGAAATTTCTGTGAGCACCTTGTAGAACAAATTATCTAGTAGATTGATTGTTATATTCACGTTTCCTGTTCCAAGCTGTATTTCATTTATTACACTCGTTGATATTACTTCTGTTTTCTGTAGCTTCGTTATTCTATTGTCTATTTGTTTTAATATTCTTATGTCCTTGAAAGCACTTTTTATTTCATCATAAAGTTCTTCTTTTAGCCAGTGTGTTTCTGGTAATCCATCCACCCATCTTGGAAAACTTATGTTTACTCTTTCAATTGGAAATTCAAATAGTATTTTCCCAAATATTTCGTCTATTTTATCTACAGTTAAATTTTGACAATCTGTTGGAATTACCTGTGTATCATATTTTTCTTGTAACTTCTGTGCTAAGCTTTGAGTGTAATCCGAGTCTGGCTGACTTGAATTTAATACTATAACAAATGGTTTGTTCAATTCTCTTAGTTCTCTTACTACTCTCTCTTCTGGCTCTATATAATCTTCTCTTTGTATGTCTGTAATGCTTCCATCTGTTGTAACTAGTATTCCTATTGTTGAATGATCCTGTATTACTTTCTTGGTTCCAATTTCTGCTGCTTTTTCAAATGGCATTTCTTCTTCGGCCCATGGTGTTTTTACCATTCTTGGCATATCATCTTCTAAATGCCCAATAGCATTATTTACCAAATATCCAACACAATCTACTAATCGCACATTTAATTTTATATTATCACCAACAGTAATTCCGTACAGCTTCATTTGGAATAAACTTTGGTTCGGTTGTCATAATAGTTCTGCCACCTGCACTTTGAGGCAATTCATCTTGTGCTCTTTCTTTTTTATACTCATTGTCAATGTTTGGAATTACTAATAAATCCATAAATCTTTTTATAAATGTAGATTTACCAGTTCTTACAGGTCCAACAACGCCAACATAAATATCTCCATCGGTTCTTTTTGCTATGTCTTGATATAGCCTATTATCTTTCATTAATTTATTTACCTCCTTATAAATCTCAATCAATTTTTGCAATTTATTAAATAACCGTAATTAACGTAGCAACCTTTATTTTGCTTGTTTAACAATTATTTTCTCTGTGTTTGTACAATAACTTTATTTAATATATATTAAGGTTATTAAAATTTATGCTAAATTGAAAAATTTTTTATTAGTTTTTTAGCTAAAGCAAGTAGAAGACAGAAAAATTTAAAAATATAAATTGCTACAGAAAATGTTATAATTCACAGTATACATTTTTTGATATAGCAGAAATAATTTATATTTTATAAAATAAGCCGAAATATCGTGTCATCACATGATCTACGTGCGCTCGATATGAGCTGTGAAATTTTATAAAATATAAATTATTTCTGCATATAGACAACAAGAACTGTGAATTGTAACAAAAAAATTACATATTTTTATACTTTTAGTAAAAACTATATATAAATTGATTTTTTTAAGTCGGAGGTTCATTTTGAAAGAAACTAATAAAAATAATTCTATATTTAATTCTATAAAACAATACTTCCACGAAATTTTTTACGAAGACAACCCTAATGATTATAATTTCACTCTTAGTGATACTACTAATTCTATTGTCATTGATGCTTCCACGTCTTATAACAAAGATGATAAAAATTTAAATTTAGATAATGAATCTTTACAAATTTTGGATACTAGCAATGATACAGTTTTTCCTTCCATTGATGTTAATCTTGAATATATTAAAGTTAGACTAAATAGCATGATTAATTCTGATATTAAGCTTAGAGAATTTACTTTAAATGCTCGAAATAAACAGTATAAGGCTCTGTTAGTTTATATTGACGGAATGACCAATCAGGATATAATGAACAATTACATCTTAAAGCCTCTTATGCTCAAAAATACTTCTAACTCCTTTGATGGAAATCAAAGCAGAGTACTGTCAGAAGTAAAAACTAATAATATAACAGTTAGAAAAGTAAAAAAATTTGATATTGTTGAATATATTTCAAGTTGTTTATTGCCTCAAAATACAGTTGAGGAATTAACTAAATTCGATGATATTATTGCAGGTATAAACTCTGGAAATTGCGCTTTATTTATTGATACTTTATCTATGGCATTTGATATTGAAGTTAAAGGATTTCAGCAGCGTAGCCTTGATAACCCAAACAATGAGATTATAATTCGTGGATCTCAAGTTGGTTTTACAGAAAATCTACGTACTAATACCTCTCTTTTAAGAAGATATATAAACAACGAAAATTTAGTTATCGAGTCTGTTAATGTAGGAAAACTAAGTAAGACTCCTTGTGCTATTTGCTATTTAAAAAATGTTGCAAATTCAGATCTAGTTGCCGAGGTTCGCTATCGTGTTAGCAATTTAGCTATTGATTATTTAATATCTTCAGGTCAATTAGAGCAACTAATTCAGGATGATGATAACTCTAGTCTTCCACAAATGATATCTACAGAAAGACCTGATAGAACCGCAAACTTACTATTTGATGGTAGAGTTGCGATAATTGTTAATGGAAGTCCATATATATTAGTAGTTCCTGCAATATTTTCAGACTTTTTATCTTCTCCTGAAGATTATAACCTAAAACATCAATACTCAAATTTTGTAAGAATTTTAAGAACTGTAGCTCTTGGGTTTGCTCTACTTTTGCCAGGACTTTATATGGCTATAACAAATTTTCATCAAGAACTTATTCCTACGGAATTGTTATACACAATAATTTCAGCGCGTGAAACTGTTCCGTTTCCTATATTATTTGAAATTTTAATTATGGAATTATCTTTTGAGCTTATACGAGAAGCAAGTATTAGAGTCCCTTCACCTATTGGTTCTACCATTGGTATAGTTGGTGCTTTAATACTTGGTCAGGCAGCTGTTGACGCAAGTATTGTAAGTCCTATATTAATTATTGTAGTTTCGTTTACGGCAATATGTTCATTTTCTATTCCTGACTTTTCTCTTAGTTTTCATTTTCGAATTATGAGATTCGTGTATATTTTACTTGGTGCAGTAGCCGGTTTTTTAGGAATAGCCTCAGGAATTATTGTACATTTATCTATTTTATGCAATTTGCAATCTTTTGGAGTTCCTTATGTCGGCAAAAGTATGTTTAAAAATAATAAAGCTGGCAATGGAATTGTGTTAGCTCCAGCATATAGTAGAGAAAATAGAACAGAATCTTTAAAAACAAAGAGACCAAAGATTCAAGATAATATTAGTATGAAATGGAAGTACCCAGAAAATTAAAATAGAAAGGAGCTTTTTTAAGTATGTCTACTAATAAAGTTAGTTTAATCGAAGCAACAACTTTAATATTAATAATTATAATTAATAGATTGTCTATAAATATCCCTCAGGCAATATTGATATCTTGTGGCTCTTCTTCTATTTTAAACGCTATTTATATAAGCTTAATAGCAATCCTATTAACCTTTATTATCGTAAAATTATTTAAAAGATTTCCTAATTCAGACATTATTGATGTATCTGAATTTCTAGGTGGTAATATTTTAAAATTTGTAATAGGAATTCTGCTATTTGCGCATATTTTTTCTATTGCCACACTTCTTTTAAGAGACTTCGTCGAGATATTGCATATTCTCTATTATACAGATACTCCTGTTGTTTATCTGTTAGCGTTTTTCATTTTCGTTAGCATTATTGCTAATTTCTTTGGAAATAAGAGCATTATAAAGACCAATGTAGTATTATGTATCATAATGATTGTAAGCTTGCTAATTTCTTTTTCCTCTGTAATTCCAAACCTTACAATCCAAAGAATCTTTCCAATTTTAGGATATGGTGCATCCTCTACTTTCCTTTCTGGACTTACAAATATTTTTGCCTTTAATGGTTTAGCAGTTTTATATTTAATTCCTCCAATGCTAAAAGAAACTCGAGACTTTAAAAAGGCTAGTATGATAGCAGTAGTAATAGCAGCAATACTAATTATTCTTGCAACATCTAGTATTCTTTTGGCCTTCTCATTTAGCACAAGCATTGAAAAAATATCTCCATTATATATGCTACTTTCTAATAATGAATTTGGTAGGTATTTTCAACATCCAGAAGCTTTATTTGTATTTACTTGGATCTTATCTTTTATGAGTTATTTAAATATTGTATGTATGCTGTTAGTTCAAATTTTGAGGAAGTTAACAAGAGTAAAAAACAGCAAGCCTTTTGTAATACCTGTTTGTATTATCATTTTAATATGTGCAATTCTTCCCAAGAATATTATGCAAGTGCGTCAATTTGCCACTTTTTTATCAACATATGTTGCCATACCGTTTATCTTTATCGCTTTGCCAATTATACTACTTCTAGCAAACTTAAAATATAAAAAGTTAAATAGAAATAATTAATATTTTTTCTATAACGTTTTTTTAATTTCATTTTATAAAAATATAATTTATAATCTCGTAATTTAACTATCAGGAGGTCTAATAAATGAGTTTTATATCTAATCTAAGGAAAATATTTATTATACTGCTATCAGCCTTCATTATTATATTTGCGCTGTCAGCACCTTATAGCACTCATAATATTGATAAACTTGCATATGTGATAGCTCTTGGTTTAGATGTAGGCCAAAACAATAATTTAAAGCTAACCTTACAGTTATCTAAACCTGAAGGTGGATCAAGTGGTTCCTCTGGAGGCTCATATAAGAATATAGTAGATTCTGTGGAATGCTCTTCAATAGATTCTGGAATAAGCTTATTTAACAGTTATGTAAGTAGAAGAATAAATTTGTCGCACTGCAAAGTAATAGTAATATCAGAGGCGCTTGCTGCAAAAGGCGTTTCTGACTATATATATACTCTAGTTAATGATGTAGAAATGAGTCCTCATGCCAGTATCATAATCAGTAAAACCCTAGCAAATGAATTTATAAATTCAGCACAACCACAATTAGAAGATCTTGCTTCAAGGTATTATGAAGTTTCTCTTTCTTCATCTAATTATACAGGCTACACTCAAAATGTTAGTTTAATTAAATTTTTCTCTGATTGCGTCGATACGTTCACAGAGCCAGTTGCAATTTTGGGTTCTATTGGAGATATGCCGATTGATTCAAACGAAAATATTGAAAACATGGGCCTTGCTATATTTAAAAATGGTAAATTTGTTGGAGAGTTAAGTGCACAAGAAACAATTTGGCACATGATAGTTTCAAATAACTTAAAGAGCTGTACAATAAGTATTCCAAATCCAATAGGAGACTCAGATAGTATTGATCTTAATCTTAGATTAGGTACTGATTGCAAAAATTCTGTTAAACTTGTAAATGGTACTCCTCACATTTCATCAAAAATAAAATTAAAAGCAAAAATTATTTCTGCAACACCGGAATCCTCATTCGGTGATACAGATTATTTTACTAAGGAAAATACAAAATTGATAGAAGATTCTTGTAATGAATTTTTTGAAAAAAATATAACTGATTATTTATATAAAATGGCTAAAGAGTATACTTGTGATATTGATGGGTTTGGAAAACATGCTGTTAAATATTTTACTACTATTCAAGATTGGAATGAATATAATTGGCTTGGGAGTTTTCAAAATAGCACATTTAATGTAGATGTGGAAACTACTATAAAGTCGGGCTATACATTTTTATAAAACACTAATTCTTAAAGGTTATAAATTATATTTTTAAAAATGAAACTGGAAATCCGTTTTCGAGGAGCAAGGCTCCGACCGAGGATTTCCATGTTGAATTTTATAAAAATATAATTTATAACCTTTACTTACTTATTCTTCAAATAGTTGCTCAAACTCTTCTGCTGATATTACTTCTTTTTCTATTAACAATGTAGCTAATTCATGTAATTTATCTATATGTTGTACTAGTATTTTTTGTGCTTTTGCATAAGCATTATCTATTAATGTTTTAACTTCTTTACCTATTGCATTTTCCATACTTTCTCCAAATAATTGCAATTGATAAGGGTCTTTTTCTAGGTTTATGCTTAATGGTCCTATATTTTCACTCATACCATATATTGTTACCATATCTTTAGCAATGCCTGTTGCAACTTCTAAGTCATTGCTTGCTCCTGTTGATATATCGTTTAATATCAGCTTTTCAGAAGCTCTTCCTCCTAATAAAGCAATTAGCTTTTCTAGCATTTCTGTTTTAGATATATAGTACTTGTCTTCGTTTGTTTTGTACATTGTATATCCACCGGCAACTCCTCTAGGAATTATTGATACTTCTTTAATGTCTTTTTGAGTTTCCAAGAATCTGCTTACTATAGCATGTCCTGCTTCGTGATATGCAGTAAGTTTCTTATCTTTGTCTGACATTATCCTACTATGTTTCTCAACTCCAACAGTTACTTTTTTCAAGGCATCATCTATATCCTTGTTGGTAATAGCTTTTTCTTTATTTATTGTTGCTATTATCGCAGCTTCATTTAAGATATTCTCTAGTTCTGCTCCAGTAAAGCCTGCTGTATCTCCAGCTATTGCTTTTAAGTCTACATCATCTGCTAGCTTCTTATCTTTTGCATGTATTTTTAATATTGCCTCTCTTCCATTCATGTCTGGAAGGCCTATTGTTATTTGTCTGTCAAATCTTCCTGGTCTTAATAATGCTTTGTCAAGCATATCTGGTCTGTTCGTTGCTGCTAGTACTATTACAGTATGTTCAGAGTCGAACCCATCCATTTCAACTAGCAACTGATTTAAAGTTTGGTTATTATCAGCATCTGCAGCTGTAGAGCCATCAGATCTTGTTGAGCCTATTGCATCTATTTCATCTATAAAAATAATTGATGGTGACATTTTTTTAGCTTTATCGAACAATTTTCTAACTCTTGAGGCTCCAAGTCCAGCAAACATTTCTGTAAATTCAGAGCCACTCATTGATATAAATGGAACATCTGCTTCTCCAGCTATTGCTCTTGCAATTAAAGTTTTTCCTGTTCCAGGTTGTCCACATAGTAAAACTCCTTTTGGAATTTTAGCCCCCATCTTATAAAATTCATCTGGATTTTTTAAGAAATTAACAATCTCTATCATTTCTTGTTTTTCTTCGTCTAATCCTGCTACATCATCAAAAGTTGTTTTTACAGTATTTTCATCTGCCTCATATACTTTTCCTTTATCTCCCAAGCCTTGCATTTGTATTATTAATGCAAATAATACTACCATTAAAATTGTTGGTAATACTGTAAATGCTTTATCTACTATCGTTAAAAATATACTAGGTTTAACTTGGATTAAATTTATTTCATTTCCTTCTTGAGATTTTTCTTGCACAAGCTCTACAAATGCCTGTGTACTTGGAATAATTGCTGTTTTAGGTTCTTCTTCATCTTTTAGTGTTACTTTTATTGTAGTGCTACCAACTGTCATTTTTATTTTTTCTACGTTGCCTTCATTTATTTGTTTTATTAAATCTGTATACGAAATTTCATCTTCAGGTATTACATCCTCATCTTTTTTCTGTTTTACTGTAGCAAATATAATGCTTCCTATTATAATAGCAGTTAATATTCCTATTAATATCCACAATATTATTTTTTTATTTCTTTCTTTTTCTTTTTTGTCATTCCTATTCTTATCTTCATTTAATTCTGATGCTCTATGATTTTCTTTATTGTTTTTCAATATCTTACCCTCCAAAATAATTATACATTGCTTCCTTCTGGTTTATCTCCTATTTCTGGAACTTCTTCTTTTTTCTTTCTCTCTTTTTTTTCTTTTTCTTTCTGTTCTTGTTTTTCCTTCTTTTTCTTTTGTTCTTCTTTTTCGTCATCTTCTTTTTGCTTTTTTGCTTCTAATTCACTTCTAATTTTCTCTTGCTCGCTTTTAATCTTTTCTAACTCTGCTTGTCTTTTTATATAATCTGATCTAATTATAAGTATTGCTGTAATTATATAAATATATGATATTGCTGTGTACATAAACTGGAAGTATTTTATTGTATATCCTGTAAATCCATTAAGAATAACATATAACATATTTAATATTATTGGTAAAGTAAGAGCATGTACGCCCATACTAAATGCTGCACCAAATCTAATTTTCATTTTAGTTATTCTGGCTGTTAAATATCCTAATGCTCCTAATACTAAAGCATCTACTAAAATACTAGCAATATAAACTGCAAACATATAAATATACAATGTTATAAATATTGAAGAATATATTTTTATAGCATTATCATTAAAGTAATCTAATACTGCTTGCTTATTTAATGATGTAATATTATACTCTGCAAAAAAATCTTTATATGAAGCCTCGGATATAGCTGATAACATCTCATTTTTTAGTATAATTCTATCTTTTAATAAAGCAATTCCATTATTCTCGTTCTTCAAATTTTCTCTATACTCATTGATTTGCTCTTCGGTTAACTCTGATGTATCAACTATTATTTTACCTGTTATGTTGCTTTGGCTACTAATTTCCAATTTTTCATTGTCATTAACTTGTAAGACTCCGTCTTCATACGTTAACGATTTTACATTTTCACCAAAATAGCTTATTGCTACATTAAGCGAATTGGAGAAATTATATATTGACATTATAGTAATAACTAAAGTAAATATTGCTACAATTTTAACTAAATATATAGATGTTTTTCCCATTCCCTCAAGGCCAAAGTCTTCATATTTTTCAAAACTTTTTATACTCTTTAATACTGTTCTAAAAAAGCCTTCTTCTTTTACTTTTTTATTTTCATCATTACTTACTTCTGGCATTATATAATTCTCCTCCTGAAAATTTATCCTTAATTTTCCTTTTTTACTATTATTCCATCTTTAGTATCTTTTATGCTATACCCTTTGCTTATTATTATATCTCTTAATTCATCTGATTTTGCCCAGTCCTTGTTTTGTCTTGCTTGTTTTCTTTCTTCTACGAGTTTTTGTATTTCTTCTGGTAACTCACTATTCTCTTGCTTAAATTCAGATAAGTATTTCTGTGCATTCACAATGTCTAATCCTAATACTTTATCAAACTCTAATAAAAGTTTTGCAAATTGTGGTGACTTTTTAGAATTTCTAGCTATTTCCCATACCACACTCATAGCTCCTGGCATATTCATATCATCATTAATGTATGATACAAATTTTTCTTTATAATCATCTATTGCCGCTTCGTCTATTTCATCAGCTCCATTTAAATTTTTAATGTAACTATCATATAATCTTTCCAATGCTTTTTGTGCCCCTAAAGCTCCGTCAAAAGTGAAGTTTAGCTTATTTCTATAGTGTGCTGTAAAGCAAAATAACTTATATGCAAGAGGTGAAATTCCTTTTTCTTGTAGTTGTGATATTGTGTATGTGTTTCCTAAGCTTTTTGACATTTTTCCGCCATCTACTAACAAGTACTCGCAATGCATCCATGTTTTTGCAGGTATTTTGCCTGTTGCACCTTTAGCTTGTGCTATCTCATTTTCATGATGTGTAGGAATATGATCTACTCCACCTGTATGAATATCAAATTCTTCTCCTAAAAATCTTCTTCCCATTGTAGAACATTCTAAATGCCAGCCTGGATAAGATAACCCCCATGGGCTTTCCCACTTCATTATATGATTTTCTGGTGCTTTAATCCAAAGTGCAAAATCATATGGGTTTCTTTTTTCTGGATCTACATCTACTCTTGCTCCTGCTATTTGTTCATCTAGTTTTCTATTTGACAATACTGGATATTCATCTAACTTTGAAATATCAAAATAGATGCCTTTGCTTGTTTCATATGCATATCCGTTTTTTATAATTTCTTGGACATATTCTATCATTTGAGAAATATTTTCTGTTGCTTTTGTAACAATTTCAGGTTTATCTATATTTAGCTTTTCCATATCTTTGAAAAAGACTTCTGTATAAAATCTTGCAATTTCGTATGGGTCTTTGTTTTCTTTTCTTGCAGCCTTTTCCATTTTATCTTCGCCTTCGTCTGCATCAGACTCTAAATGGCCTACATCTGTAATATTCATAACATGTTTTAATTCATAGCCATTATATTTTAAAACTCTTCTTAGTGTATCCATAAATATATAAGTTCTAAAATTTCCTATATGTGCATAGCTGTAGACCGTTGGTCCACAACTATACATTCTTACTCTATTTTCTTCAATTGGTTTAAAGTCCTCTTTTTTTCTTGTAAGTGTGTTATAAAAAGTTAATTTCATACAAGCTCTCCTTTTTTATTTACAATTATCAGTTTAGTTTTCATTCACCACATTCTCTGGTATTACAGTATTTTCTACCGTTTCATTACCATTTATCGTATTGTCTCCTATTTTGTTAGATATTGTATTTTCATTTCCATCATCTGTATTTCCTTTGCCAGCACTTACAGTAATAGTTATGCTATCTCCTACTGTTGCTTTGCTTCCTTCCTTCTTGCTTTGCTTTATTACTGTTCCTTCTTTTTTTGACGACTTTTCAGTTTCTACTGTAACTGTTAATCCTAAATCTTTTAATTTTTTCATTGCCTCTTCTTTAGTTTTTCCAATTACATTTGGTATTGTAACTTGTTTTTTCACATGTACATCACAAGTTTCAGTTGGCACATCATATTTTTCGTTATTGTTTGTACGCCATGACATTGTATCTTCTTTTTCTGGCTTTTTAGCATACGTTTTTTCCTCTGTTTCAGGGCAAAATTCTGTAGCAATTTTTCCTGTTCCTTTACATATTGTTAGTTTTTCATGCCCCTCACAGTATCCTGGTACTGTTCCTTTTACAAAATACTCTGTCTGTTTTCTAGTACATGCGTCTGTTGCAACCTTTCCTGAGTCTAAGCATATAGTTGCAGATACAATATTGCTTGGTTTTTCAAAACTTGCACTTGGTAAATCGCTGTGTACCTGCTTCATTACTCGTGACCATAGTTTGCATGCTAAGTTTGTATAGTTTGCACCAGCATAACGAAGATTTTCTGGTTGGTCAAAACCATACCAAGTTGCTGCTGTGTAATAATTTGTAAATCCACAAAACCATCTATCTACATTTGATGTTGTTGTTCCTGTTTTACCTGCCGTATCTTGCCCAGATATTTTGCACCCTGTAGCTGTTCCGTTGCTACCTATAACAGGCCCTGTTAGCATTGACTTTAATATATAAGCGTTTCCTTCTGATATAACTCTTCTTGTTTCTTGCACTGGTTCCATTACTGCATTACCATCTTTATCTTCCACTCTTGTGTAAAATGTTGGTGTTATATATACCCCATCATTTGCAATAGTAGCATAAGCTCCGGCCATTTCTAGAGGAGATATTCCTATTGTTGTTCCACCTAAGACAAGAGGTAAATTTTCATCATTATGTTCTGAATCATCTTTTGCTGTTACCAATGTTGTTATTCCAAGTTTTTTCATAAATTCTATAGAATTACTTGGACCTAGTTCAGACATAATTTTCACATGCAATGTATTTGCAGAAATTTCTATTCCTTTTCTTACTGTTATTAGTTCATAACCACTATGAGGATTTGGTGTATACTTTCCTGCGAAAGTAGTTGTTGATTCGTCATATACAGTTGCTGCTGTTATTATTCCAGCTTCTAGTGCTGGTGCATCTGCTGCTATTGGTTTAATTGAAGATCCTGGTTGTCTATGAGATTGTGTAGCTCTATTTTGGCCATTTGAATCCACATCATCTCCAAGTCCTCCCATACAACCAACAACGTATCCTGTTTTATGATCTATTACTACCATCGCAGATTGTGTATGATCGTTTAATTTATTTCCATCGCTATCTTCTGCAACTCCTGCATAAATATAGTCCCCACTTCTGTATATTTCTTCCATTGTAGATTGTATGCTTGGATCCTCGGTAGTATATATTTGATATCCTCCACCTTCAACAAATGTACTTGCTGTTTTAATATCCACATCTTTTTCTTTAGCGTATTGCTCGATAACTTGGTTTAGTGCTGCTCTTGCAAAGTATGACATCGAACTTCCTGTCGAAGTTTCCCCTTTTTCAAATTTTATTCCCTCTTCTACTTCGGCTTTTGCATTTTCATACTCTTCGTCGGTTATCTTTCCTAACTCTTTCATTTTGGCTAAAACAATTTTTGTTCTCTTTTTTATTAGCTCACTATTGTCTTTTTCTCCAAAAGGATTATAACTATTAGGTGAATGGTTTATTCCAGCTAAGAAAGCACTTTCCGCCAAATCTAGTTCACTAACTGACTTATTAAAATAATATTTTGAACCAAGCTCTACTCCACAAATATTTGAACCTCCAACAAATATTAGGTTTAAATATAGTTCTAATATTTGGTCTTTTGAAAGCATCTTTTCAACTTTATATGCTCTTGACATTTCTCTTATTTTTCTCTGAACACCAGCCAATCCTGAATCGCTTTTATCTTCCTTCAAGTTCTTTATCATTTGTTGAGTAATTGTACTTCCTCCATAAGAAGAGTTTCCCCTGTTTAGTACATATGTAACTGTTGCTCCTAATGTTCTTTTTATATCAATACCTTTATGCTGATAAAATCTTTCATCTTCTATTGCTATATAAGCATCCTGTACTGTTTTTGGTATTTCACTCAATGGTACTGTTCTTCTTTTCTCTTCTCCAGATACATTTGCTATCTCGTTACCGTCTTTATCATATATAATTGTATCTACATACTTTAATGTTAAATCTTCTTTTGTCATTGCCCAATCATCATTTGAAAAAATTGCAACAACAGCTCCTGCTCCAACAATAATTAGTAACAACATTAAAACCATGCAAATTTTTATAAAAAGTGCTAGTTTACGGTGTCTCTTCCAAAAGCCTTTTTTCTTTCCTTTCTCCGTTTTATTTGTTTCTATATTCTTGTCATTTTTAGCTCTTTTATTTTGAATCCTTTTATTTTTCTTTGTATTGTCTTTTTCTTTGTTGTTTGGTTTTGCATTTTTATGCTTGTTTTTGCTCATAAATGCTCCTCCTTATACTCATTTTATTACATGGTATAATTATATTACATATTTGCATAAAAGTAAAAGCTTTTTAAGAAAATATATCAAAAATCTTCAATAATATCATTAATATCGGTTACAAGCTTGGCTCCTTGCTTTATTAATTCATTTGTTCCTGTTGCATTTATATTGTTAATGTTCCCTGGAATTGCATAGATGTTTTTTCCTTGTTCTAATCCGAAGTCCACCGTTATCAGTGCACCACTCTTTTGTTTAGCTTCTACCACAAGTATTCCTTTCGAAAGTGCGCTTATAATTCTATTTCTCGCTGGAAAAGTATATTTACTTGGTTTTGTTCCATTTGGGTATTCTGATAATAGTAAGCCATTATTTCTTATAATTTTCTCTTCTAACTTTTTATTTTCTGGTGGATATACATAGTCTATCCCATTACCTAACACTGCAATTGTAGCACTTTTCGCCATAATTGCTCCTTGATGGGCAAATGAATCTATTCCTCTAGCGCCTCCACTAACTATTACTATTCCTTGTTTTGCTAGCATATACGCAAATTTTTTTGCAATATTTTTTCCATACTCGCTATAATCTCTGCAACCTATTATGGCTAGATTATTTGTATTATTCAATAACTTAGTATTGCCTAGGCAATATAGTTTCTTAGGTGGATTATATATATTCTTTAAACTTTCTGGATATTCATCATTATCTATCGTTATTACTTTTGTTGCTGATAAGTTATCCATTTTTCTCCTTTCTGTTAATATCGTCTAAAATTTCCATTCCAAATGATAAAAAAATAATTAAAAAATAGGAAATAAAAAGCCACTATTTGCTTTTCATTCCCCCTATTTTATTTATCTATTTATAGACTTAAAATTATAATTTCTATATTTTATGTTCTAATATCTTTTGTTACTATCAACGGCATATAATTTTTGAATATAACCAAGATAATTAATGTTTTTATATATTGTTTTGTAATTTTGCGGCCTTTATTACATTGTTCATAAGCATTGCTATTGTCATTGGTCCAACCCCACCTGGAACTGGTGTTATATATGAAGCTTTTTCTTTTACTTTTTCGAAATCTACGTCCCCCACGAGTTTTCCTTCATCATTTACATTCATTCCTACATCAATTACCACGGCTCCATCTTTTACCATATTCTCTGTTACCATATTTATTTTTCCCACCGCTGATATTAGTATATCTGCAGTTCTAGTAATTTCAGCTATGTTTCTTGTTCTTGAATGGCAAACTGTAACCGTTGCATGCTTATTTAATAGGCATTGAGAAAGAGGCTTTCCTACTATGTTGCTTCTTCCTATTATAACTGCATGTTTACCTTCGATTTGTATATTATAGGCTTCCAACATTTTTATAATCCCATATGGAGTACAAGATATAAAACAATCTTGTCCAATCATTAGTTTTCCTACATTAATCGGATTAAATCCATGAACATCTTTCTTTTGATCAATTCTTTCAAAAGCTTCTTGAATGTTTAGTCCTTTTGGAATTGGGCTTTGTAGTAGTATTCCGTTTATGTCTTTTCTTTCATTTAGCTTATCTATTATATTAAGTAGCTCTTCCATAGTAGTTGTTGTATCTAATAAAATTTCTTCAAATTCTACTCCTACTTCTTGGCACGCTTTGTTTTTGTTTTTTACATAAACTTTTGACGCTGAATCATCTCCAACTAATATTACTGCTAATTTTGGAATTATTCCTTTTTCTCTTAGTTTGTTGCTTTCTAGTTTTAGTTCTTCTCTTATCTTTTTAGATAATTCTTTTCCATCGATTAATTGATACATCTCATTTTCCCCTATTAAAATTTAATCTATAATATTATCTATCTTTTGTATCCAACTATCAATATACTTCTTTTCTATTTGTAATGAGCCTCTCCCTATTCCCATGAATATATCAGGTTTAGCATTGCCATGAAAGTCTGATCCACCTGAGCAATATAAATTATACTTTTCACATAGCCCCTTCATTATAGCTGTTTGTTCTGGTGAAAAAGTAGAAT
>CAYPES010000006.1:0-14703 GCA_964409925.1 uncultured Clostridium sp.
TGAAAGATGCCCTAATTGCAATTATTCTAGAGTAGATGATACTGAGTATGAATGTGCAAAATGTGGTAACAAGTTAGATAGTCCTATTGAAAGATGTCCTGAGTGCAACTACTCTAGAGCGGATGATATTGAGTATGAATGTGCAAAATGTGGTTTTAAACTAAATAGCCCTAATGAAAGATGTCCAGAATGTAACCATTCTAGAGTATATGATGCTAGCTATAAATGCGCAAAATGTGGTTTTAAACTAAATAGCCCTAATGAAAGATGCCCAGAATGCAACCATTCTAGAGTATATAATGCTAACTATAAATGCGCAAGATGTGGTACTAAGTTAAATAGTTCTGCCGAAAGATGTCCTAAGTGCAACTATTCTAGAGTAGATGATGTTGAATATAAATGCTCCAAATGTGGTACTAAGTTAAATAATCCTTCTGAAAGATGTTCTAGTTGCAACTACTGTAGACTAGATGATGCTAACTATACATGTGCAAAGTGTGGTACTAAGTTAAAAAATACTAGTGAAAGATGCCCTAATTGTAGTTATTGTGTAGTAGATGATGCTAACTATACATGTGCAAAGTGTGGAGCTAAGTTAAATAGTTCATACCAAAGATGTCCTGAATGCAATTATTCTAGAGTAGATGATGCTAACTACAAATGTATCGAATGTGGAACCAGTTTAAATAGTCCTAATGAGAGATGTTCTAAGTGTAATTACACTAGATTAGATGACATTGAATATAAATGTGCAAAATGTGGTAATCAGTTAAACAGTCTTAATGAAAGATGTTCTGAATGTAATTACTCTAGAGTGGATAACATTGAATATAAATGTGCAAAATGTGGTACTGAGATAAATAGCCCAACTGAAAGGTGTCCTAAATGCCAATATTCTAGAATTGACGATACAACGTATAAATGTGCAAAATGTGAGACTGAGTTAAGTCGACCAACTGAAAGATGTCCTAGTTGCAACTACTGTAGACTAGATGACATTAAATTTAACTGTCAAAATTGCAAGGCTGAAATTAGTAATCCTGGTTCTACATGTCTAAATTGTGGAATTTCAAGGGCTGGATGGCCAAATTGGAAAGAAGTGAACTCATTATATAATATAAAAATAGATGATAAAACAATTATTTATACAGGTTTTAAATATAGTTGTGAAAAGTTTTTAGTAGATAATAATATTTTAAATAAATCTACAGCAAAAAAAATACTTTCAAATAAGCCAATAAATTTATCTAAAGTTCCATTAGAATATAAAAAAATTTCAATTGAAAAAATAGAAGAATAAGGCCATTTTATCTTACTTTGTGATAATAATAGCATCAAACTAAGTAAAGTATATATAATAAAACTCAAGTCTTTATTTTAAATGGTTTTTTTTTATTATATTAAGACTAAATAATATGCCAGTAAATGGTTACTTAGAACTAATAATTGCTATTAATTCTAACTCAAAAATATTAAATCAGGTACTATTGAGGAAAAGAACTTAAAGAATATATTTGCAGCATTATAGGAGACGGATAGAAGGCATTCTTAATGAGAACTAATAGTATGATTTATATTAGGATATATTAAGGTTATATACAATATTAAAAAGATATATTTCAATATATAAATTTTAAAAATTATTGAAATATATCTTTTTTTATATACAATTAAAATATAAATAAAATACAAAAAATATACAAACTGGGGTGAAAATATGGAAGTTAAGAGATTTTATAAAAATCAAACTGAAATATCAACAGCCATCAATAAAGTCATAGATACTTACCTAGATGATGGTATTGATGAAATATCTATGATCAAAAGTATAAAAACCATATTTGAAAATAATCACTCCAAAATAATAAAAAATGGTGATTATACAAAAGTATTAAAGCAAAGATGTGGAAAGAGAAGATTAGAGATTGTATCAAAGGTAACAGGGGAAAAATAAAATATTTATCAGGGGGAAATAAAAATGAAAACATTGCGTCAAGCATGCACTCCAAGACAAAGTGTATTTGACGACAATACGAGAGATGACGTTTTAGAAATAACGGATTTAATACAAAATAGAATTGATCCAAATGAATTCTTTAACGAGAACTTTGTAACAGAAGGAATGAAACTTTTAGTTGAAACAGCATTTAAAAGATTCCATGGGAAAAGTTCATCAGGTTTAATTAAACTTACTCAGTCAATGGGTGGAGGAAAAACACATAACATGATTTCATTAGCACTTTTGGCTAAGTATCCTCAAGTAAGAGATAAAGTTTTAGGAGATATGTTTAAAGACTCTTACTTAGGACAAGTTAAAGTAGTTGGATTTACAGGACGAGAAAGTGATGCAGAGTTCGGTATATGGGGAGCAATTGCAGAACAACTAGGAAAGAAAGAACAATTCAGAGATTATTATTCACCACTTCAAGCACCAGGTCAAACAGCATGGGTTAACTTATTAAAAGGAGAACCATTACTTATATTATTAGACGAAATACCACCATATTTAGTAAATGCAAAATCAAAATCTATAGGAGATTCAAACTTATCAGTTGTAACAATTACAGCATTAGCAAACTTATTTAATGCATTGGGTAAAAAAGAATTATCTAATGTATGTGTTGTAATTTCAGATTTAAAAGCTACTTATGAAAGTGGCAGTGAACAATTACAATCAACATTTAAAGAATTAGAAGGAGAAGTTAGTCGTTCAGCTTTAAATATAGAACCAGTAGGAACAAATTCAGACGACGTTTATAACATTCTTAGAAAAAGATTATTTGAAAAAATTCCATCAGAAGAAGATATACTAGAAATAGCTAATGCATATAAAAGTGCAGTATCAGAAGCAAAACAAATGGGATATACAAATACATCACCAGAGCAAATCTTTATAGGAGTTAAAGACTCATATCCTTTTCACCCATCACTAAAAGACTTATATGCAAGATTTAGAGAAAATCCAGGTTTTCAACAAACTAGAGGATTAATACGACTTATGAGAGTAATTGTTTCTCAAATTTATACAAATGGAAAAGCAGATAATAAATATATTATAAATCCATATGATATGGACTTAAATGATACTAATATGTTAGGTCAAATAAAAAGTATCAAGCCATCTTTAGCAAATGCCATATCACATGATATAGAGGCAAATGGAAAAGGTATAGCAGAAGAAATAGATAATGAAATGAATGAGACTAATATGAGTGATTTAAGTAAGCTTATATTGGTAGCATCTCTTGCTGATGTACCTCATGCAATATTAGGATTAACAGAGTCAGAAATAATAGGTTATTTGGCAGAGCCTAAAAAAGATATCACAAGAATAAAAAGAGCCTTACAAGAATATACGTTAAAAGCTTGGTATATAAACTCAACTGACAATGGAAAATTATATTTCCAAAATACTAAAAATATGATAGCAGAACTTAACACACTAGTAGAATCTTATGATAATGATGCTGCCAAAAAAGAACTTAGAGTATTTTTAGAAGATAAGTTTAAGCCAAGTAAAAATACTTGTTATCAGAATGTAAAAGTCTTTCCTGCTATAGATGAAATAAAACTTGAACAGGATAAAGTAACGTTAGTACTATTTGAACCTAATTCAAAAACTAAAGGTCTAAGCAAAGATTTAGAAGAGTTTTATGAATATACAAAATATAAAAATAGAGTAATGTTTTTATCTGGAAATAAAGATACCATGGATAAACTACTTCAATCATCAAAAGAGTATAGAGGTATGAAGAAGATAATAAGCAGTATGGATAGTGAAAGAACACCAAAAAATAATCCTCAATATCAGCAGGCGCAAGATAAATTAGACAAAATAAAACTTAGTATATTGCAAGCATCAAGAGAAACTTTTAGTAAAATTTATTATCCATCAAGTAGAGGGCTAATAAGTGCTGATTTCTTAATGGAATTTAAAGAAAACAATTATGATGGAGAAGAACAAATTATAAAGGTACTTACAGATAGAAGGAAATTTGAAAAAGATGTCAGCGGAGATACATTTAGAAAAAAATGTGAAGATAGAATATTTACTCAAAAAGAAATGAGGTTTATAGATATCAAAGAACGTGCAGCCACAGAAGGTAAATGGCAATGGCATATACCTTCAGCATTAGATGCATTAAAAAATGACATGGTTAACAAAGATATTTGGCGTGAAAATGGAGGTTATATTGAAAAGGGGCCATTTATAGAAAAAACTCAAGTAATTATAAAGGAAACTTATAGGGATCCTGATACTGGAGAAGTAACACTTAATATAAAAAATAGATATGGTGATAAAGTTTATTATGATATAGACACAACACCGACAACTGGTTCTATGGAAGTTGCGGATTTAGATAATTTTAAAACAAAAGAGCTAAAACTTAATTTCTTGTGTATAGATAGTACAGGAGTTAATGAAACAGGGGAAGTTTATAAGTGGAATAATAAAATCGAGTTAAAATACAGAGAATTTACAAAAGACAATAACAGATATATGGAACTGAAAGCTATTCCAGAGGCTACAATAAAATATACTACAGATGGTTCAAACCCAAAAGAACATGGCGGTATATATGATGATGAATTTATAATTCCTAAAAATACTACATATGTGTTAGCAGTAGCAGAAAAGGATGGAATAGAATCAAATACATTAAACATAAAAATAGATAAAACTGATGATAGGAAAGGTGCTATTGAAATAAATAAAAGAGAACCTTTAAAACTTTTGGCTAATGTAAAAATAAATGAAACAGCAGATGTATATAAAGAAATAGATAGACTGAAAAAATTTAATGTGAAAATTTCTGATACTTCTGTATGCATGAGTATAGACGAAGATGCAGATAAATGGATAGAGATAAGTACAGGTAAATCAGCTATGATAGAAGCCTCTAAATTAGAATCACAAATAGAAAATATTAGAGAGAATCTATTAAATGGAAGTAAAGTAGATATAACTTTAGATTATCGACAATCATATTATGAAAGTGGGCAAAACTTTTTAGATATGGTAGCTGATAAAAAAATGACCTTAGGAGATTTTAAAGAAGGGGAGATTGAGCAGTTATGTCACAAATAAGAAAGGCTATAGGTTTTGGATTTATACCAGAAGAAAATCAACATCACTTTTTAGTTAAAATACCTAGAAGTACAGCAAAAGATCAAAATGTAAAAATATATGAGCGTTTTACATGGCAAGATGATGATGATAAACAAGTTATCAATCTTATGAAAGATAAGCTAAAGGCAGATATTCCAAAACAAAAATGGAATATGATAAGTAAAGCACTTGAAAATGAGTTCAAAAGTAGACTGAAAGAAAACAATATAGCTGTATACAGACAAGCACAATGGAAGACAGGAGATAATCCAGTAGATAGGTTATTAGGAAAAGAATTACTTTTACTTGTATGGGCAATAGAAGATTGTCAAACTGCTGTTATAGATACTGCTATAAAAAATTGGTTAGGTCTTGATATAACAGAAAGATGGTGGCTATATACTATGACCAATGCTGCAACTGGTGGAGCTTATGATAGAAGAGGATGGAGAAGAGCTATAAAATATGCTCTTTCAGAAAATCCAATAGAAGAAATAGAAAAAGATCAAATTGATTGGTTTGGAATGTGAGATTAAAAAGGGAGAAGAACTATGGGGGATAAATCATTTATAGAGGTACAGTTTCCTGTATCTAAAATATCAAAAGAAAGCTATAAAGAAAGGAAAGCAAACCTAGGTCAGACTTTAACTGGCCTAGGTAAATGGTGGGGAAGAAAGCCTCTTATATTAGTTAGAGCTACTATACTAGGTTTATTATTACCTGCTACTGATGATCCAATAAAAGATAGAGAAATATACTTAAAGTTATTAACTATGGATGATGAAGGGTTACTGAAAAGAAAGATAAAATCTTTATCAACTAAAGAGATCTATAGATTACTGGATAATAATGAAAAAAATAAATATTTTACAGTAGATGATAAAGGTATTCCTAAATATATAACAGGGATAAATAGTAAAGATAAACAAGAGTTACAAAATATATGTTTTAATAGATTATCATATGATGAAAAAATAAAGTTATGCTGCAGACCGGAAGAAGTTGATAATGTATTAAGTAAAGAAGAATGGCAAGATATAAATAATCATTTAGGAACTAATGCAGATAGCTTACAGTCATTAATTGATGAATTAGGAATAAAAAAATTTGGTCATACACCTATAGTTGGAGATTGTTTTTCTGGGGGAGGAAGTATACCCTTTGAAGCATCAAGAATAGGATGCGAAGTATATGCCTCAGACTTAAATCCTATAGCGGGTTTATTAACCTGGGCAGATTTAAATATACTTAGCAAATCAGAGGATGAAGTTGAATACCTAAAAGATTTTCAAAAAAAGGTGTATGATAAAGTTGATAAACAGATACAAGAATGGGGAATAGAAACTAATGAAGATGGGGATAGAGCAATATCATATTTATACTGTAATGAAGCTAAGTGTCCAGAATGTGGATATAATGTACCTTTGTCACCAAGTTGGGTTATAGGAAAAGGAACCAAAACAATAGCGGTATTAAAAGATAATGGAAATAAAGGATATGATATAGAAATAAAACAAGGGGTTACAAATAATCAACTTAAAGAATGTGAAAAAACTGCTACAATTAAGTCTGGTAAAATGATTTGTCCTAATTGTAAAACAGAAACATCTATGTCAGTTATAAGAAAAGATAAAGTAGATAATCAAGGAAATAAAGTATATGGAATTAGAAAATGGAATAAAAATGAATTTGTAAATGATTCAAATGACATATTAAGGGAGAGGTTATATTGCATAAAATATTTGAAAACATATATTGATAAAAAAGGGAATTTAAAGGAACAAAGGTATTATAAAGCACCACAAATACAAGACTATGAAAGAGAGAAAAAAGTAGAAAGTTTACTTAAAGAAAGGTTTATTTACTATCAAGAAAATGGATTTATTCCTTCTATGAAAATAGAAAGAGGATATAATACAGACCAACCTATAAGAGAGAGAGGATGGACTTATTGGCATCAGTTGTATAATCCTAGACAGTTATTATTATTAGGTCTGTATATAAAAGTAATATATGAAAATTATAAAAATATTTATGAATTAGTAATTGGTATTCTAGGAATAAATAAATTTGCAAATTTTAATTCTAAATTAAGTATGTGGGTAAATGGTAGTGGGGTTGAAAAAGTAGTACATGTTTTTACGAATCAGGCCCTTAATACTTTTTATAATTATGGAACAAGGTCCAACCTAGATTTATTAAATTTATGGGGATTGAATCTAAAAGGATATAATATATCAAGTACAAGTTATGTAGATATATGTGATGCTAGAGAGATACAAAAAAATGTAGATTTATGGATAACTGATCCCCCATATGCAGATGCTGTAAACTATCATGAATTATCAGAATTATTTATTTCTTGGGATGCGATGTTACTAAAAAAAGCATTTCCTAATTGGTATGTTGATTCTAAAAGAGCATTAGCAGTAAGGGGTAATGGAAATTTATTCGATGAAAGTATGATAGAAGTATATAATAGGCTAAATAAATATCTCAATAATCAAGGTATGCAAGTTGTAATGTTTACACATCAAGATGTTAAAGTTTGGGCTGAGCTAGCACTTATTTTATGGGCTTCGGGATTACAAGTGGTATCAGCTTGGAATATTGCAACAGAAACAGAGTCTACAGGATTAAAAGCAGGTAATTATGTTAAAGGAACAGTTATATTAGTTCTTAGAAAACAGAATTCTGATGATACTGCTTATTTAGATGAATTGTACCCTGAAATAGAAGATGAAGTTAAGTATCAAATAGATACTATGAGAGATTTAGATGATAAAGAAGATCCTAATTTTACAGATGCAGATTATTTACTTGCAGCTTATGCAGCATCATTAAAAGTTCTTACATCATATAAAAATATAGAAGATATAGATGTTCAATATGAACTGTCTAAATCTGATGGAGAATCACCTATAGTAAATATAATTAATGATGCAGTAAAAATAGCATTTGATTATTTAACACCAAATGGATTTGATTCATACACATGGAAAACTTTATTGCCAGAAGAAAGATTTTATATTAAAGGATTAGATACAGAGAAAAATAATGTATATAAAGTAAGTGCATATCAAGAGTTAGGCAGAGGTTTTGGAGTAAATGAATATTCAGATATGATGGCAAATAGTAAAGCTAATAAAGCACGTTTAAAAACTGCAAGTGAATTTGCTATGAAGTATACAAATGATAATACTAAATTTGGTCACTCCATACTTAGAAATGTTCTTGTAGCTTTATATAAATCAACTAAGGAAGAAGATGCAACTAAGGGAAAGGCATGGCTGAGAAATGAAGTAGATGATTATTGGAATGAAAGAAGTAAAATAATTGAAATATTAGATTACATAGCTACATTAGAACATATTGAAAATATGAAACATTGGGAAAAAGATGCTAAATCAGCGAGAATATTAGTAGAGTTAGTGAGAAATGATGGAGTTTAGAATAAAGGGAGTTAAAAATGATTAATAGATATTCTTCTAGAAAAGAAAAACTAGATGAAAGTTTCTTAAATAAAAAATTAAAAGAAGCGAAGTCTTATGATAGAATAGCTGGGTATTTTAGATCTTCCATATTAGAGCTAAGTGGAGAAGATTTAGAAAATATAGAAGGTAAAATAAGAGTCGTTTGTAATTCGGGTTTAAATATAGAAGAAGTAAAAAAATCAATATAAGCTCAAAATTACATGAGAAAAGATTGGTGTTCCAACAATCCTGAGGAAGAATATAAAAATATTCCTAAAAGATTAGTAAAATTATATAACCTTCTTAAGAGTGGAAAGTTAGAAGTGAGAGTAATGCCAAATGATGCTTTTGGGTTGATTCATGGAAAGGCAGGAGTTATAACTTTTAAAGATAATACAAAAACATCTTTTATGGGAAGTACAAATGAATCGTACTCAGCGTTTAAAATAAATTATGAAATGATATGGGAGGATAACTCAGAGGAAGCTATAGCATGGGTTCAAGAAGAATTTAACTCTTTATGGAACAGCAAATATGCTGTTCCTTTATCTGACTTTGTAATAGAAGATATAAAGAGGATTTCTTCTAGAGAAAAGATAGAAAATATATATGATTGGAAAAAAGAATGTAATCCAGCTGAGGTAGTGGTAGAATCTTCAGTATATAGAAAAGAACTAGGTCTTTGGAATCATCAGAAATATTTTGTTAACTTAGCATTTAATGAACATAGAAAGAGCTATGGTGCAAGATATATATTAGCTGACATGGTTGGTCTAGGGAAGACTATACAGTTAGCATTATCAGCGCAACTTATGGCACTATACGGAAATAAGCCGGTATTAGTAATAGCACCCAAAACATTAATTTGGCAATGGCAAGAAGAAATAAATAACCTATTAGATATGCCTTCAGCAGTATGGGATGGCAAGGACTGGATAGACGAAAATGGAATAAAACATGTATCATCAAATATATCGTGTATTAAAAAATGTCCAAGAAGAGTAGGCATCATATCACAAGGTTTAATCACATCAAACTCTCCTATTACAGAAAAACTATTAGAAATTGAATATGAATGTATCATAGTTGATGAATGTCATAGAGCAAGGCGCAAAAATCTTGGTCAAAATAAAATGGATCAAAAAGCTGACCCTAATAATCTTATGAAATTCTTACTTCAAATATCTAAAAATACAAAAAGCATGCTACTAGCAACAGCTACTCCAGTACAACTATATCCTATAGAAGCTTATGATCTTATGAGTATTTTAGCTCAAAAAAATGATAGTGTTCTAGGTAGTGTACTAAGTCAATGGAGAACATATCCGAATAAAGGATTAGACTTAGTTATGGGTAAAGAAAGATTAACAAGAGATAGCGAAATTTTTGAATGGGTTAGAGACCCATTTCCACCCGCATCAGAAGATAGAAATTTTGAAAGAATTAGAAGGAGTCTTGAATTAAAAGATGATGAATTTATTATGAAGCACTATGATAGAGATAAACTTAGAAAACCTGATTTAAGTAGATTGGAAAGACTTATTCAAGGTGATTATATTCAAAATTATAATCCTTATATAAGACATATTGTAAGAAGAACTAGAGATTACTTAGAGACTACCATAAATCCAGAAACTAATGAGCCATATCTAAAACCAGTTAGAGTAAAACTATTTGGTGAAGCTGAAAAAGAGGCCATAGTATTACCTGTATACTTACAAGAAGCCTATAATTATGCAGAGCGATTTTGTGAACTTCTTCAAAAAAGGGTAAAAGGTGGAGGATTCTTTAAAACTCTATTATTAAAAAGATTAGGTAGTACAATGATAGCTGGAAAAAATACTGCTAAAAAATTATTAGCAGATGTAAATGGAATATTAGATGATAATAGCGAAGATGAAGAATTAGAAGCACACAGCGAAATCCTAAGTGAATTTAAGAATCTAAGTCCAGAAGAAATCAACTGTTTAAATAACTTAGTATACATGCTTGATGAAAACATTGGCAATGATCCTAAGTACAATTTAGTTTATAAACTTCTTGTTGAAGAGAAGTGGTTAAGAAGAGGATGTATCATATTTTCACAATATTATGATTCAGCATACTGGGTTGCCGAAAGTTTATCAAAAGATTTAGGTAAAGTTAAAATAGGAATATATGCAGGTGGAGATAAATCAGGAGTTTTCACTAATGGTATTTATGAAAGATGTAGCAAAGAAAATATAAAGAAAATGGTTAAGAATAAAGAAATTAAGGTATTAGTAGGTACTGATGCAGCTAGTGAAGGTCTTAACTTACAGACTTTAGGTTCACTTATAAATCTGGATCTACCTTGGAATCCAACTAGACTAGAGCAAAGGAAAGGTCGTATTCAAAGAATAGGACAAGTTTATGATGAAGTTTATATTTATAATATGAGATATAAAGACTCTGTAGAAGATAAAGTTCATTATATGCTTTCTGAGCGCCTAGAAAGCATTCACAGTCTGTTTGGACAGATTCCTGATATATTACAAGATGTGTGGATAGATGTGGCTTTAAATGACATTGAGAGGGCTAAGGAAAGACTTGATTCTGTACCTGTAAAACATCCTTTTGATTTAAGATATCAAAGTTGTGTAGGGGAAGTTGATTGGGAGAGTTGTTCTAGAGTGTTAGATGTAGAGGAGAAGAGGAAGTATTTGATGAATGGATGGAATTGATAATAACTCAAGTCGTTGTAATATATTGACTATGGACTCTATTGGATAGTTATTTCAGTATAATGTCAATAACATGTGAGCAGAATTTATAAGCTATATTATGTCATACATTATAAAATGGAGGAGTATATATGAAAGATAAAATCTATATTTATCCAGATGATATGGAGATAGGTGATGTTTCAGACTATTGTGATGATGCAGAGGGACATTTTTCTTCTTTACCCAAAGTTGCTAAAACTTTGGTTAAAAGTGCAAACATCACATTAAATAAAATTGAAAAGATGCTCTATTCTGCACCAGCCTTTATAAATGCAGTAAGAGCGAGTATTCCAGAGGAAACATTTCAGGCTATTTTTACAGATGAGCAGAAGTCCCAAATATCTCAAGGAGCATTAAAGTTAATGACCAAAAAAGATGGCTCATTAATGGCAAACCTTGTGAATACAGAAACCAACAAAATAGTATCTACGGTTCCCCTAAAGAGAGTAAAGGTTACACCAGAAATATCTCAGGCTATGACGAGTTATGCAACTCAAATGCAGATGGCTCAAATATCAGAGCAGATTCAACTTATACAGGTTGCAGTTGAAGAAGTTCGACAAGGTCTAGAATATGATAGATTAGCTACAGCTTATAGTTGCCAACAGAAGTTATTGCAAGCAATGACAATAAAAAATCCAGAACTAAAAGCAATGGCGTTATTGAGGGTTGTTTCAGATGCAGAAGATAGTAGAAATCTTTTAATGCAAAGTCAAAATGCTAATCTGGCATTTATAAAGAATCAGCCGGAATCATTCTGTAAAAAACTAATTTCTGGTGCTACTCCAGAAAAAATAAATTCGAGAATGAGTGAAATTCGAGAAAGTCTGTGCGCAGTAAATATGGTCTCTTTATCGGAGGCAATTGCTTATCAAGAAATGGGAGAAAGTGAGGCTGCACAGCAAAGCCTTCAGTATTATGCAGAATATATACATAAAGCATATCTTGAGAATAAGGGATTGGTGGAGAGATTGGATTTAATAGATCCATCACCAGAGAATTATTGGTCGAAGACACTGCCAGATATTGAAAAGAAAATTAAGTCATTACCTTTTAATGTTAATGAAGAACAAAAACTTTTAGGAGGAGAATATGATGGAAATTAGGAAGTGTAAGAATAAGAAATGTCAAAAAACTCTACCAGAGGGATATAAACATAAATATTGCGAAAGTTGCAGAAATGAACAGGTTAAAGTAATTAAGGATACAGGGAAAAAAGTATTAGGTACAGTAGCAGGTGTGGCAGTTATTGTTGGAAGTACTGCTGTAACAGTATTGACCAATGGAAAAATTAATCCTAAAAAATAATGAGTAAATAAAATATATATACAACAGTGGTAAAAGAGAATGTAAAATAATGAGCAGGATTATGATTTTGAAGTGAATTTTTTAGATAGAAAATATTATTAGCAAGAATAACGTTTTGAAAGGAATAAATTAAAATGATATTTTTCCCTAGTATGTATGAAGATGAGTTATTATATAGTGTTATTGCAAGATATCATATAAGAAGTGGAAATATGAATTATAGTCATACATCAACAGATATATTTGGAAGAAAAACTGTAAAGTCATCAGTGTATATGCCATCTAATATTAGCAACCTTATAAAGAATTTACCTGAAAATTGTTGTATAGATGAAATTGATTTAATAAATAATCATACGATGTTTCCTTTTTATACTGCATTTTTATCTCCTGATGCATCAAATAAAATTTTAAATTCTATGATGAAAGATAGTGGGATAGATATATATTCAAGAGCTGGTATATGTGCTAGTAAAATATCTATCCCTAAATATTTTAAGTTTTGTCACAAGTGTATGGAAGAGGATTTAGAAAAATACGGAGAAACATATTGGCATAGAATACATCAAATTCAATGCGTAGAAGTATGTCCAAAGCATAAAACCATATTACAAAATAGTGCAGTTAAAATTAATTCATATTATAAACAGGAGTACATAGCAGCAGATGTTAAAAATTGCATTATAGATAAGGAAGTAAACTATTCAAGTGATACAATAGATAAGTTATATAATCTATCTAAAGATATAGAATATCTATTAACTTCAAACTTTGAAAGAAGAAATATAGAATGGCATAGAAACAATTACATTAATTATATGATGGATGCAGGTCTAGCAACACCTAAGGGGAGGATTAGACAAGATAAGTTAGTTTCTGAATTTAAGGAGTTCTATGGTGATGAGTTTTTAAATTTAGTACAATCCAATATTGAGTACAAAGAAACTTCTAATTGGGTATCTGAGATATGTAGAAAAACAAGGTATAACGTACATCCAGTACGACAACTATTATTTATTAGGTTTTTAAAGTTAAAACTTGAAGATTTTTTTAATACTAAATATGAATATAAGCCATTTGGAGATGGTCCATGGCCATGTTTAAATAAAGCATCTAATCATTATAGAGAAAAGACTATTAAAGATGTAAAAATAAATTATAGTAGAGTAACTAAAAGAATAACAGGAACTTTTTGTTGTGAATGTGGATATAAATATTTGAAAGAGAAATTTTCTGATAATCTTGATTTAAAAGAAAAAACAAGGGTCTTAGATTTTGGAGAGGTATGGAAGAAAAAACTAACAGATTTAGTCTTAGAAAATCAATTAAATGTACAAGAAATAGCTGATATATTAGGATTAGATTGGAATAGTACATATAAACACATAATAAAATTGGGATTAAGTGATCGCTTTAATACAAATAATAAAAAATTAAATCAAATTAAGGATAATAATAATATAAATAATAACTTTAAAGATAGAAAACATGATATATATGAGTATCGTAATAAAATGTTAGATATTTTAAATGAAAATACAACTATGAGTAGAACACAAATCAAAACCTTAAATAGATCATTATATGTATATTTACAAAAAAATGATAGAGAATGGTTAGAGATGCATTTACCAGAGAGGAGAAATGGAAAAGCAAATCAGAGTAATGTAGATTGGAATAAAAGAGATAATGAAATTCTATTAAAAGTTCAAAATCTGGTTGATAGCCTTATGAATACAGATGATAGGCCTAAAAGAATAAATATGAATAGAATAGGAAAAACATTGAATATATATGATGTGTTAACTAAACATAAAGATAAACTTCCTAAGACATCTATATATTTAAATAATGTAATTGAAACGAAGGAAGAGTATATAATCAGAAAAATAAAATGGGCAATAAATAGAATTAACGATGAAGATAAGCTTTTAAATGTAGAATCTGTAATATATAGAGCTGGAATTTATGGAAAAGATATAATAAAATTTAAAGATTTTATAAATAATGAAATAAATGACTATTACAAAAAAATATGAAAAAGTATTTATTGGTTAGTAAATAGCTG
>CAYPES010000007.1:0-14672 GCA_964409925.1 uncultured Clostridium sp.
CAAATCCAAGCTAAACTTCCAATACTTTCTGTTCTTTTTTGAGGGTTATTTGCATTTATAATCATTTTTAATGATACAATTACGATTGATGCAAATATCAAAATTCCTCCCAAAGGCATTGCAATAGATGTTATAACTCTTTGAATATTGTCTGTCGCTTGTGCAACCTCTGCAGTTCCTATACCTTCTGAAGCAAATATATTATTATTTTTTAGCATTACTATAATTCCTATAAGTAATGCAGATATACTATTTGATATTCTCATGTGTTTAATCATTCTATTTTCTTCTTTTTCCATACATAAATCTCCTATTTTTATTTGAAAGGCTATTAAAAGCTTATAATATTTCCTTAAATTTTAATAAAATTAGTGGTGTCACTAAAATTAAAGCCAAAAAAAATAAGCTATAAACAGCTATTTTAAAAGACTTACTCCTTAATGACTGAGATCTTATCAAGCTTCCTAATATTATTCCACTTAATGAACTCACCAATAATATTACACTAATTAACAAACATATTATAAAAATTTTAAATATAATTTTAGAAATTATATGATTAATTTGAAAAAAATAATTTTCTATCATACTAAATTTCTCCTTTTTATGAAGTATCAGTATATTTATTAATAATCGTTTTTTTATAGTACTGAATAAAATTATCCGTTTTATAGTTCTTACATGTATTGTATAAGGTAAAGAGTTCATCTCTTTTTATTCTTTTTAAAATAGTCTCATACTTTTGCATATATAGATTATATAAAACATAAATTATTATCTTTATCATTTCTACATGCTCAGCAGTCATTGTTTCTATCATACTGCTAGTATAATTAAATTCCAATTCGTTTATTATTTTATAAAATTCCTTAGAAATTTTTTCGTCTCTATTTATTATTAAGTTAAATATGTAATCAATCTCTTCCTCTTTCTCTCCGTAACATTGGTGTTTCACAACAGTTACCTATTGTTACTAAGTCGTTACATTGTAACATCTTATATTTTTCTCGATATTTTCTAACTCTTGCTGCACTTGCTCCCTCACTTCCAATTAATTCTTGCATCTCTTTAAGCATAATAGTATTCTGATTCAAAAATTCTATTGCATTGGCTTTTTCTAATGCTCCTAGCAATAGTTTTACTATATTTACATCTTCATCAATTGTTAAAGCAATTTCTTCTGCCATGTTTTCACATAAATTATCAAAAATAAAAACTCCCTCTGTTTTTAGGAGTCTTAATTGAAATTTTAAATAACAAATTAACACTTTATCCCCATCGGGTAGTCTTCTTATATATTTACTTGTTTTATTTTCAAAAAAAGAGTCATATAATTTCAACCAATAATATCTTCTCTCTGGCATAAATTTTCTCCTTTACAATTGTTTTATAGATAAATTTTTTCATATTCTAAAATTATTCTATGTCATGTTTTTAATCAAGATTAATTAACATTATTATCGTTTATCAGTGAAAAAGTCTTATTAAATCATTTAAAAAAATGTCAAAAGTAAGCTAAAAATCTTTCCTAACGATTTCCTAACACTTTCCTAACATCTTGTTCAATTTTAGTCATATTTCATAACTATTTATAATACTAGCTTTTAATTCTAAAGCCTTGAAAATCCTTGAATTAAAAGGTATTTACTAATGTTAAGTAACGACAACTGTTAAATATTCCATTATTCTTAAAATCCTGCGGTTGAATAAACCGTGCCGGTTCGATTCCGGCCATCTGCACCAAAATGAGAAACTGTATTAGAACAGTTTCTTTTTTGTTTTACACTAACACATATAAACCGGACTCGAAAAGGAGGATCAGAAAATAGTCCTGTGGACTATTTTCCCGACGCGGCTCGTCGATTCCGGCCATCTGCACCATTAGAACCTCAAGTGTTTAGGAAGATGAACTTGAGGTTTTAATTTTAAAAAATTGTGCAAAGTTCTAACAAAAGTTCTAATACTTTTCCAAAATTAGAATTTTTATAAATAGTTAGAAATGTATTTTTAAAACAGATTACCTAAATAGCGAATTTTATGAGCAGTAATGGTATAAAAAATATAGAATAATAAACTTATGAAAAAGGGGAATTTTTTATGAATAATAAAGTAGTAAATAAACAAATACCATTAGAAACAATTGGAATTTGAGAATGGGAATACAACTATAAAGTAGTGGATTAGTAGACACAATAAAAGAATTATTTGCTACTAGAACTGATATTAGTGAAGATTGCTATGTTTTAATGGCTGATTATATAGATTCTATGAATGAAATAAAAGATGAAATGTTAATCAATCCAACAGAGATAGCACGAAGAATGCCTGAACTTGTAAAAAGCATACAAGAAACAAATTTGGTGGATTTTTTCGAAAAATTTATAATATCTCTTTTCATTTCATAATTATTTATGGTAAAATTGTATATGTTACACTTTTGTAAGAAAATTTTAGGAGGAGAAAATGAAAAAAATTATATATTTTTTTGGAACAGTATTTTTAGCAACAGTCGTAATTTTGAATTTACTATTTACTGCCAACCTAGATGGTGGAGAACATATAACCATTAGTTTCAACTCATTTTTATACGTTGTAGGGCTTATTTTATTAGGTATATCTATATTTTGGATTACAAAGATAATTGATAAACATTTATTTAATGACACGGAACAAAAATCTAAAAAAGAGCTTAGAATATTTTTATTTGTTGCTGCTCTGTCCTTGTATCTATTGTTTAGCGTATTGTGGATAATTTTTATAGTTCCCGGTGTTGGAGGGGATCAAATTCATGCTTGCAATTTAGCCCAAACTTTTTATCGTGGCAATTTAGAGGAATACTTTCCAAACCTAACATATGCTGGAATCCCTTTAAGAGACTACATGCAGGCTTATCATCAACAAATTTCTCTTGCATTTGTATTTAGTGTTTTATTTAGAATAATACATTTTGACCAATTTATAATATTAAGAGGTTTTAATATTATATGTAATTTACTTATTGTATTTGCGTTATATAAAATATGTAAGCAACTGTCAAAAAAATATAAGACTAATAAGGTTTTATTGTTAACATTAATATTAACTTTTATATCTTTACCAATGCTTGCAACATTTATATATGGTGATACTCCCAGCTTAGCGTTGTGTCTATTTTCAGTATACTTTATGATGAGATATACAGAAACAAAAGAAATAAAATATCCTATATTTGCATCGCTCTTGACCATGATTGCCTACATGATGAGAATGAATAGTTTGATTTTTATAATTGCAACTGTAATTTATTTATTGCTAAGCTCTTTCAAAGAAATAAAAACAAACTCATTGAAGAAAAATTTGTTAAACATAGTAATAATTGGCATGTATATAGGAGTTTCAATTCTACCTTCTTCATTAGTAAAAAATTATTATTTGGATAAATATAATATGGACAAGTCAAAAGCTTATCCTAATATAAGTTATTTCCTTATGGCAATGGAAGAAGGGCCAAGAGCAAATGGTTGGTATAACGAAGGTATTGGCGAGCCAGCTCTAAAGGATCCTGAAAATAAAAAAGTTGAATATGTTGGTAAAATTAAAGAAAGATTAAGTTATTTTTCAAAGCACATTGGCTATACATTTGATTTTTATACTAAAAAATTAGCTTCAATGTGGACAGAAAATACATATTCTGCAGTAAGAAATAATACGCGTCATGATAATGATCCAATAGAAAAAATGATTGAGCCATTAACCTTTTACCAAAAAGTATTGTTGATTATAACATGTTTATGTAGTTTAATCGTTTTAATACAAAACAGAAAAGATCTTTCTCTTGATGTAATATTTTTAATTACAATTTTTATAGGTGGATTTGCATTTCACATATTGTGGGAAGCCAAATCAAGATACATAATTCCATACATAGTTTCACTAATACCAGTTGCATCAATTAGCGTCCACAGTATTGGTATAAAAGAAAAATTAAGCAAACTATTTACAAAAATAACTACTAGATACTAGTTCTATGTTAAAAATTATCTAACAATACTTATTATAAAGCGTATAAATTACATTTTTAGAAAATGAAACTGAAAATCCGATTTTGGAGGAGTTCGAAGAAGCTCCGACCGAGGATTTTCATGTTGAATTTGATAAAAATTTAATTTATACGCTAAAATACAATATTTAATTAGATTTTTAACATAGAACTAGTATCTAGCAATAAAGATGTAGCATATATTTATGCTACATCTTTAATTTTTATATCTCTAACGTGTTCAATTTTATCCCATTTTGTGTCGCGGATGAATAAACATTTGAAGTTTATTAATATCCATGAACCTAAGAATAATGGATATAAAACTAGTCCTTTTATCATTGGTTTTATAGGTTTCTTGTCAATAAGCATAATTATAATTCCCATAAATATTGGTAAGAAGAAAGTTGGCAAAATATATCTTAAACAGTTTATCAGCAAATCTTGTGTTCCCATTCCGCCTAGTATATACATTACGAAGTTTAGAATAACTAATACTATAGTCATTATAAACATTGGTATACTTCCTAGCATATATAGAAGTCCATCAAAGTTCATTAATGTTTTGTTTTTCTTTACAGCTGATGCTAAAGGTTTGGTATATTCTTGCAAGCATTGTATGTGTCCTATTGTCCACCTTGATCTTTGAGACCATGATTGTTTAAATCCTACTGGTTGTTCATCATATACAATTGCATCTGTTGCCCAGCCTAATTTTTTACCCTCAATAATACGTTTTAACGAAAATTCTATATCCTCTGTAAGTGTGTTCGTATTCCAGCCTGTTGGCTTTATTATATCAAATTTTACCATAAATCCTGTACCATTTATTAATGGTGATAGTCCTAAGTTATATCTTGCTAAGTGATAAAATCTGTTCATAGTCCAATAGAATATTGCATACCCTGCCGAAACCCAGCTATCTGATGGATTTTTTATATCCCTATATCCTTGAACTACTTCTTCGCCTTGACAAAGTTTTTTGTTCATTGCTTTGAAGAAGAATTTATCTACAATGTTATCAGCATCAAATACGCAGAAAGCATCATATGAGGCATCTTCTTGAATTTTTTGATTCAAAAACCATTGAAGAGCTGCTCCTTTGTTTTTTTTATCTGGATTATCTTCCTTTCTCTCTACAACTATTGCTCCTTCTTCTTTTGCAAGCTTTGCTGTATTATCTGTACAATTATCAGCGATCACATATATGTCTAATAGTTCTTTAGGATAATCCTGATTATTTAAACTTTCTATTAAATTTTTAATAACGCTTTCCTCATTATGAGCAGGTATAATCGCCATAAACTTATGGTCTTTTTCTTCTATCAACGGTTTATCTTTTAGTTTTACAAGCGAACATAAACTTACTATTAACTGATATAACCAATATATAGTTAATATCCAAACCATTGCTTGCTGTACTATATATAAATATTTCATTTTTTCCTTCCTCTAATTAACATTTTAATATTCACAGCTTTCTCAAGTTTAATAATAACTGTTATAATCTTACATTAAATATTATACTACTCTCTCTATATAATTGCAAATTTTGTCGAATTTAATTTCTTAACATACATTATAAGACTTCGTTATTATTCTCTGTATTATTCTCCGCACACCCCTGTTCGTGTTCTTCTAAATCCTTCATTGTTAAGTTTATTCTATCTTGGTTATCAACTTCATAAACTTTAACTTTTATTTCATCTCCGACTGCTAAAACATCTTCTACTTTTTCAACTCTCTTGTTAGATATTTTTGAGATATGAAGTAATCCTTCTCTTCCTCCTCCAATATCTACAAAAGCTCCAAAGTTCATTATTCTTGTAACTTTCCCATCATATATTTTGCCTACTTCAATGTCTTTTGCAATGTCTTCAACCATTTTTAAAGCTTGTTTTCCTTTTTCTGGATCATCGGTATAAATGCAAACTCTTCCATCTTCTTCAATGTCTATTTTTACTCCTGTTGCATCTATTATTTTATTTATCATTTTTCCGCCAGGTCCGATTACATCTTTAATCTTGTCTACATTTATTGTTGTTGTAATTATTCTTGGTGCATATTTTGATAATTCTTTTCTTGGCTCAGCTATTTGTTTTAACATTATTTCATCTAATATATAATCTCTTGCGACTTTTGTTCTTTCAAAAGCTTGTTTTATTATATCATATGTTAAACCATCATTTTTAATGTCAACTTGTATAGCTGTTATACCATCTTTTGTTCCACCAACTTTAAAGTCCATGTCTCCAAAGAAATCTTCAATTCCTTGAATGTCTGTTAGCATTACATATTCGTCTGGATTTTCTTTTGATGTAACTAATCCAGTTGAAATTCCTGCAACTGGTTTCTTTATTGGTACACCAGCATCCATAAGAGCTAAAGTACTTCCGCAAATGCTTGCTTGTGATGTTGAACCATTTGATGATAATACTTCTGATACAACTCTTATTGTATATGGAAATTCATCTTCAGATGGAATTACTGGAACTAATGCCTTTTCTGCTAATGCTCCGTGTCCTATTTCTCTTCTTCCTGGTCCTCTTGATGGTCTAGCCTCTCCTACACTATATGATGGGAAATTATATTGATGCATATATCTTTTTGATTCTTCTTCATCTAGTCCATCTAGTTCTTGCTCTTCTGACTTAGTTCCAAGTGTTACTACTGATAATACTTGTGTTTGACCTCTTGTAAATATAGCACTACCATGTACTCTTGGAAGCACACCAACTTCACATGAAAGTGGTCTTATTTCATCTATTCTTCTTCCATCTGGGCGTTTATGCTCTTTGAAAATCATTTCTCTTACACATTCTTTTTCCAAATCATGAATGCTTGCAGCTATGTCGCTTGCATGTTCTCCAAGCCACTCTTCTCCATATTTTTCTGTAAAGTAATTTTGAATATCTGTTGCTATAGCATCCATATTAGCATCTCTTGTGTCTTTATCCTGAGCTTGTACATCTTGATACATTCTCTCTTTAAAGTTATCCTTAACTTCTGCAAATATATCTGCATTTGTTGCAAATGATATATATTCAAATTTTGGTTTTCCAACCTCGTCTTTAATGCCTTTTATAAATGTACACAATTTTTTTATTTCTTCGTGTCCAGCTTTTATACAGTCTAACATTGTATCATTTGGTATTTCATCAGCTCCAGCTTCTATCATTGTAACTTTTTCCATAGTTCCTGCAACTGTTAATCTTAGTCTGCTTCTTTCTCTTTGCTCTGCTGTTGGGTTGATTACAATTTGATTATCAACATATCCTACATTTACTGCTGCTGTTGGTCCTCCAAAAGGTATGTCTGAAATAGAAAGTGCAACTGACGCACCAATCATAGCACATACTTCTGGGCTGTTGTCTTGTTCAACTGATAATACTGTTGCAACAACGCATACATCATTTCTAAAATCCTTTGGAAATAAAGGTCTTATTGGTCTATCTATTGCTCTTGATGTTAAAATTGCCTTATCTGCTGGTTTTCCTTCTCTTTTTTGGAAACTCCCTGGAATTTTTCCAACTGCATATAATTTTTCTTCATAATCTACTGACAATGGGAAAAAGTCAACTCCCTCTTTTGGTTCTTTTGATGCTGTAGCATTTACCATAACAACGGTGTCACCATAGTGTATTATGGCATTTCCATTAGCAAGTTCTGCTACTTTTCCTGTTTCTACTACTAGTGGTCTTCCTGCTAATTCTGTTTCAAATTTTCTATACATAGTATTTCTCCTTCTATATTTTTATTTATATAAATCAATACTCGTATTAGATTGTAACCTCTATAAGATGCTAGTAAATATTATTTATTATATGTTTTTGCAAAATTTGAACCTTCGCAAGAATCTCAAAAATATATCGGTAAAAATTAATAGCATTTTATACAAGCTACCCCTAATTTCAAGTATTGTTATATATGTTTTTATTATTGTTCTACAAATTTACAAAATTATTTCTATAAATTTGTAAAAATGGGCGCTTTATCATTTGTAAAACGCCCCTATGTCTCTATTATTTTCTTAATCCTAATTTTTCAACGATGTCTCTATATCTTTGAACATCTTCTTTAGCTAAATAATTTAATAAGCTTCTTCTTGCACCAACCATTTGTAATAATCCTCTTCTTGAGTGATTATCTTTTTGATGTGTTTTTAAGTGCTCTGTTAAATTATTGATTCTTTCTGTTAAAAGAGCTATTTGAACTTCTGGAGATCCAGTATCTTTTTCATCTCTTCTATAAGTTGCTATAATTTCTTGCTTTCTTTCCTTTGTCATATTTTACACCTCCTATTTTTTTATTTGCCTTAAACTGAGTCTTAGTGGTGTGTTTACCTAAAACCAAGTGTAAGGTATTCTGTAACGATATTAATAATACCACAAATTTCCTAAAAATACAATACTTTTCAAAGAATTTGTAATCTTAAAGTTCCTGGAAATTTTTACTTTACAGAATTGCATTTAACTTTTTACTTGACGTTTTTTATTAAAGTTACTAGAAGATACTAGTTTCAGGTTTAAAATTTGATTAAATATTATATTTAGGCTTATAAATTATTACAATTCACATTTTTTGTTGTTTACATTCAGAAATAAATTATATTTTAATATATTGTCATTCTTGATCCTATATTTTCTAGTTTTTCTCCATTGTAAGTAGGTTTAAAAGAAAATCTTGTTGATGCTGGATAAATATTTCCATTATAAGAGCAATCACCGCCCCTTACGGTCCTTAGTGTAGTAAAGTTTGCCTCCATTGTCCATTCCCAAACATTTCCTGCTAAATCATATATATTATTTACTTTGGTACCTGCAAGTTCTCCTGCTTTAAATCTAAAAGCCTCTCCTGCTCTTTTTATAGTAGTATTTTCTTCATCTTTTATTTCAGTATTTAAATAGTTTCCCATATTAGTACTATCCAATATAAAATATCTATTCGATTCTCCAGCAAGAGGATTTTTTACATCTTTTATCCATATCATTATTTGATCCCATTGGCTTCCCCATATCATGTGGCTACTTACTGTTTCTGTTGATAGGGTTTTCTCGATATTATACAAGTCATACCATGATACATTTGTTGTTACTTTCTCATTTTTTTTGCTTTGAGCCTTATTATTCTTATCTATACTTGTCTCATATCTTGCAACCCAGAAGCCCTTATCTTTTTTCACTCTTTTTACTAGGTTATTATATTCTGTTTGATACATTTCTTGAGTCCACTCTGGTATATTCGCAGAACTGTCCTCTAAATTTTCAGGCTCTTTTTCTGTGGATGTTTCACTATAAGCTATAAAACTAACTTTTGTTGCTGTATTTTCGTTTATAGCTTCAAACCTATATAATACTCCCTTATAATTTCCATCTGCTAGTTTTATTGCCATTGGATATTTTTTACTATCAACGCTTTCTGTTATTGCATCATTTATATCCGTTTCATCTTTGCAATCACTTACATCTAGTATTGGTGTCTCTACTGGAATCCATACAAATTGGTTTCCTCCTTTAGAGTTGTCTAAATCGTCATTAGCAATATCAGAAATAACTAGTCCCTCTTCTACATTCGGCGAATCACTAACTATCGCATACCCTGCTGGTACAGTTACACTTTTTTTGTTTTCGTCTGTATATATCGATCTTTCTGTAGCAATTTCACCTTTATTTAACAGTATCGTCAAATTTTCTTCCTCTTCTATTTCATTCTTGACGATTCCTCCTATAATATTTACATTTTTAGTTTCATTTACTTCATTTGCTTTTGCCTCTATGTTTTCTTTTTTAGTAAAAGATACCCCTAAAAGAACTATTATTGTTATTAATAGTAGTACTATAATACAAATCAACATAATTATACTTTTGTTACTGCTGTTCATAAATTTCCCTCCTTCATTTTATATAATAATAACACAAATTAATTTTATTTTTAATAGTTTTTTATAAAAAAATAAAAAAATAGTTACTAGATAATAGTTCTATGTTTAAAATTGTCTACAAATACTATTATAAAGCTTATAAATTAAATTTTTAGAAAATGAAAACGAAAATCCGTTTTCGAGGAGCTTAAAAGAAGCTCCGACCGAGGATTTTCATGTTGAATTTGATATAAATTTAATTTATAAGCTAAATTATAATATTTAATTAGATTAACTATTATCTAGTAACTAAAATATACAAAAAATGATACTATTTACTGCAATGTTCACAATGATGTTCTTTTATCTTACATTTTTCTCTTATTTCTTCTTCTGTCAGCTTTCCCTCTTTTCTATAATAATCTGCAATAGCTTCATGTATAGCTTCTTCTGCTAAAACTGAGCAATGAAGTTTTACAGGTGGTAACCCATCTAATGCTTTTACTACATCACTATTTTTTAATTCAAGTGCTTCTTCAATACTTTTACCTTTAATTAGTTCTGTAGATATACTACTTGTTGCTATAGCTGCGCCACAGCCAAAAGTTTTAAATTTCACATCTGTTATGATATTATTTTCTACTTTTATAAACATTTTCATAATATCTCCACAAACCGGATTTCCAACTTCTCCAATTCCTGAAGCATCCTCTATCTTTCCAACATTTCTTGGATTTGTATAATGTTCTATAACTTTATCTGAATATTCCATTATTTATTTTCCTCCTCTATGAACTTTTCCCATAGTGGCGACATTTCTCTTAATCTATTAACTATCTCCACTAAGCTTTCTATTAAATAATCTATTTCTTCTTTCGTATTATATTTTCCTATTGATATTCTTAAAGAGCCATGTGCTATTTCGTGTGGTAATCCTATTGCTAATAATACATGTGATGGATCAAGCGAACCAGAAGTACAAGCACTACCACTTGAGGCACATATTCCTTTCAAGTCTAAATTTAATAATAAACTTTCTCCTTCTATAAACCTAAATGAAATGTTGCTATTCCCTGGTAGTCTTTTCTCAATATGTCCATTTATTTTTATATATGGTATTTTTTCTTTTACTTGTTCAACATAGTAATCTCTTAGCTCTTTTATCTTTTTATTGTGTTCATCTAAATTAGAATAAGCAAGTTCGATAGCTTTTCCCATGCCAACAATTCCAGCAACATTTTCTGTTCCTGCTCTTTTGTTTCTTTCTTGATGTCCTCCAGAAATAAATTTTTCAAATTTTATTCCTGTTCTTACATATAAAGCACCAATTCCTTTTGGTCCATAAAATTTATGTCCTGATAAAGATAGACTATCTATATTTAACTTTTCAACATCAATTTCTATATTTCCAACTGCTTGTACTGCATCTGTGTGAAAATATATGTTATTTTCTTTTGCAATTTTTCCTATTTTTTCTATAGGTTGAATTGTACCAATTTCATTATTTGCAAACATTATCGTTATTAAAATAGTAGTTGGTTTTATTGATTTTTTCAATTCATCTAAATTAACTATTCCATTTTCATCTACCGAAACATAAGTTATCTCAAATCCTTCTTTTTCTAATTGTTTGCAAGTTTCTAAAACAGCAGGATGTTCTATTTTCGAAGTTATTATGTGGTTTCCCTTTTCTTTATTTGCCTTTGCTATTCCTTTTATCGCTGTATTATCACTTTCGCTACCACCGGCAGTAAAATAAATTTCATTGGGTTTGCAATTTAATATTTTTGCAATTTTTTCTCTTGCATCTTCAACTGCTTTCCTAGATTCTCTACCTAATTTATATATTGATGAAGCATTTCCATAATTTTCTCTTAAATATGGCATCATTTCTTGTAATACCTCATCATCCAATTTTGTTGTTGCTGCATTATCCAAATATATACTTTTCATAATCTTCCTCTTTTCTACTAATATAGTAGGAATTATACAATTCTTTTCCTACTTTGTCAATAGGAATTAAAAAAATAAATTAATAGAAGTCATATTCTTATGACTTCTACTTTATTAAAGTTATATTAGAACTTTTATCTTGGTGCCGGTGGTGGGACTCGAACCCACACGCCATTGCTGACAACAGATTTTGAGTCTGCCCCGTCTACCAATTCCAGCACACCGGCATATTTGAAATTGAAGTTAATACAAATATATGCAATTTCTGTTACTTACTATAACATATTTTATTCATCTTGTCTATATTTTTTCAACATTAATTTGTCTTCTATTGATATTTAATACAATATGCAAGTTCTCTAATTTATTCTTATTCAAAATGTCTTATTATCTCTCCTCTTCGACACTTTTTACTAATGCTGTTCGCATATTATTTCTCTTTCCTCCATATACATCAGCAAATAAGCTATCTCCAATAATTAATACCTTTTCTGGACTTAGGTCCATTTTCTTACAAGCCTTTACGAAGTTTCTCTTCAAAGGCTTATAAGCAAACCCTATATAATCGATTCCATTGGCTCGAAAATATTGCTCAATTCTCTTGTCCATTCCATTACTTAAAATTATAATCTTTATTCTTCCTTTTAGACTCTCTATCCATTCTTTATTACATCTTGGAATATCTTTCATAGCTTTTCTTAAAGTTTGGTCAACATCTAAGATTATTCCTTCAATTCCATATTGTTGTTTTAATTTATCAATTTCTTTTAAATCTAATTGATTTATTTTTTCTAGTGCAATATCTGGCTTTATAAATTTTGATAAAGCATATTGTACTAAATCTAAAATTTTATCAGCCACTATCTCGTTAATTGTCTTCATTTTCTAATTCCCCTAATTTTTGCAATGCTAATTCATATTCTTCTTTTCCAAAGTCAACTGTTGGCACTATCTCTTTATTTTCATACATCTCCATAAATTTCTGTATTGTTACCCATTTGAACTCTGTTGCTTCACCATCTGGTAATGTTATTTCATCATCCTTTATGTTTCTTTTAAACAGCCACAAATCTTTAAAATCTGAGTGTGTCTTATCTCTTCTTATTTCTTTAAGAAAAATTGCTTCATCTTCCGAGAATTTTATACCCAATTCTTCTTTTAGTTCTCTTAGTATTCCTTGTAAGCTTGTTTCTCCTGAGAGTATTGAGCCTCCATTGCATTCCCACATTTCTCCGAATTTTTTAAATGGTGCTCTTTTGCTTATCAATATTTCGTTTTTAGAATTTAATATTATTCCTGTTACGACAATATGATATTCTCCTTCTTTTAGCATATAAACGCCTCTTTCTGCTGTTCTGCCTGTTTTCTTCTTGTTTATATCGTATATGTCCCAAAACTCACCCATAAATCATATTCTCCTTTCCTAAACTGTTTTCTCTTTCTATATTTTAACATTTTTTTAAATAAATTTCCACAAATAATTATAATTTAAAAGCTTAAGTTTTGTCTTAAGCTTTTAGTTCTTCAGCTAGTTCTTCTAATTCTATTATATTGTTCTCTTTCATTGCTGATTTGATTGTTATTGTTTTATCTAGTAGTTTTATGTTCTTCATATTACTAATAATTTCTTGCATTGTCTTTGCTGCGCTTGGTGCCCAAGATCCATTTTCAATTATTGCCATTGTTCTATTTTGATAGTTTCTGTCTCTTAGTTTGCTTAAGAAATGTTCCATTGGTGGAAATACTCTTGCATTATAACTTGATGCTGCTAATACAACTTTGCTGTATCTAAATGCATCTTCTACTGCCTCGTCTATGTCATCATTTGCTAAATCTGTTAATACTACGTTTTTTACACCTTTTTCTTTTAATATTTCTTCTAATTTTTTAGCTACTTCCATTGTGTGTCCATAGATTGATGCACAAGCTATTAAAATTCCTTCATTTTCTGGTTTGTAGCTGCTCCATGTATCGTATTTGTTTATAAAGTATTCCAAATTTTCTGTTAATACTGGTCCATGTAATGGGCAGATTGTTTTTATGTCTAAGGTCTTAGCTTTGTTTAGTAATAATTGTACAGGTGCACCAAACTTTCCTACTATTCCAAAGTAGTATCTACGAGCTTCACACGCCCAATCTTCGTCATCGTCTATTATTCCAAATTTTCCAAAGGCGTCTGCTGAGAATAGTACTTTTTCGGTTTGTTCATATGTTACCATCACTTCTGGCCAATGTACCATTGGTGCCATTATGAATTGTAATGTATGGTTTCCTATATTTAATGTGTCTCCGTCTTTTACTATTATTTTTTTTACATCTGGATTTAAGTCAAAGAACTGTAGTAGCATTTCAAATGTTTTGTCATTTCCAACTAATGTTGTGTTTGGATATTTTTCTAAGAAGATCTTTATACTTCCTGCATGGTCTGGTTCCATGTGAGATATTACTAAATAGTCTACGTTTCTTCCTTGTAATTCATTTTCTAAGTTTTGTAGCCATGTTTCTGTTTTTCTTCTATCTATTGTATCCATCACAACTACTTTCTCATCCTTTATTAGATATGAGTTGTATGACATCCCATTTGGTAAATCATATTGATTTTCAAACACTTTTAATTCAATATCATTTGCCCCTATATATTTAATTGAATTTGATATTTCCATTTTGCTCATATTTCTCCTCCATATTTTAATTTTTTATATTCTATCACTTTATTAGAAAAATTTCCATATTTTCACGTTGAAGTTTTATAAAAGTGGTTACAAGGTGTTACAATTCACAGTATAGAATAACTATCTTAAAATAATTTACGAAGATATTGGTATTTTTAATTATATTTTG
>CAYPES010000008.1:0-13566 GCA_964409925.1 uncultured Clostridium sp.
GACGGATTAGGAATCTGTATATAATCATATTGTGGCTCTATTATAGTTTTTCCTGTTTTATCTATAACTCCAGATTTTCCATTTATTGAGGTAATAAAGTAATTATATTCTGTTACTTCTTGCAAAGTTACCTTCTTATTCTTTACTAAATTTTTAACTACTAGTACAACGGCAACCATTAATACGATTAATATTAATAGTTTTAGTAATTTTTGAAAACTTTTTTTATTGTTTTTTTTCTTACTATTTTTTACACTTTTTCTTAAATCATCTGGATTATTAACTTGATTTCTGCCCATCTAAACATCTTCCCTTCATTTTTCTTCATTAGTTTGGTTTTCCTCACTAACTGTATTAACATCAAAATAAAATTCAATACCATTCTCTTTATTTGTTGCACCATATTTTGAATCATAGTTATTCATTATTGCTTTAACAAGAGATAGTCCAATACCGCTTCCACCATCAGCTCTATTTCTTGATTCATCTACCTTGTAGAATCTACCCCAAATTCGCTCTAAATCTTCGTCAGATAAAGTATCTCCTGTATTAAATACGTATACTCTTACCTTATGTTTCTCTATATTTTCTTTAATTTTTATCTCAATATACCTTTCTCCATTCACTTCTTTTGTATGTTTTATAGCATTGGTAAAGTAATTGGTAAAGGCTTGATCTATATAAAATTCATCTGCATATACCATAATATCTTTATCTTCATTAAATCTAACTTCTTTTATTGCTTTTTCCTCAAGCATTACATTACATTTTCTTATTACTTCTTTTATTAATTCACATATATTAAATTTTTCATTATTGAAATCTCTTTTTCCGTATTCCAATTTCATTAGCTCTAATAATTGTCTAACTAGCTTGTCCATCTTATTCGATTCATCTAATATTACTTCAGCATAATATTTTCTGGATTCATCATCAGCATTTACATTTTCCACTAATCCTTCTGCATATCCTTGAATTAAAGCTATTGGAGTTTTTAGCTCATGAGATACATCAGAAATAAATTGTTTTCTCATCTCATCAATTTTTGATTTTTCTTCAATATCTCTTTCCAAAGCCAAATTACTATTTCTTAATTGTTTAATCGTACTTTCTAGTTTTTCAGACATTGTATTAATGTTTTTTCCTAATTCATTTATTTCATCGTCGGAATCATCTAACTCATATTTCTGGCTAAAGTCCAACTTAGACATTTTATTAGTTATGTCATTTAGTTCATATATTGGATTAGTAAATTTTTTAGAAACATATGATGCAGCAATACCGGCTATAATAATTGCAATAGTTCCAATTATTAGCAATAAATTATTTGATATTCTAACACTTTCCTCTATCGCAGATATTGGTATTTGTATATATATTTTATACCCATTATCAAGCTCTCCTGACAATAATATGCAATTTAATCCACCTGTAATAATCTTCTTTATTGCCATATTATCATCTGAATATAATAGTTTTTGTCTTTGTCTCTCCAATAATTTAAAATGATTTGTAATATCAATATTTTGTTTTATTGTATTAGTAAAGTTTTCATTTGTAGAGAAAATCAACATATAGTTTTCATTTTCTATTAATATATCAAAATTATTTGCTAATGCATCTCTTTTTATTTGCGAAAGTACATTTGGATTAGAACTATTATATAGCTCATTTATAACATCATATTCCTTTTTTACAGCAGATATTTTGGATATTGTATAAAATGTTTCTAATACTATGCTGTTCACGATAATAAGCAAAGCTATTATGACTATTACAATAACACTTAGTGTAATAAATAGTTTCATTCGAACAGATTTAAATTTTTCGCTTAATTTTTTCATATTCTCCTCTATTATTTAACTTCAAATTTATATCCTATTCCTCTAATAGTTTCTATATATTTTCCCTTTTTTCCTAGTTTGTGTCTTATTTTTTTTATATGGCTATCAATAGTTCTTGAATCTCCATAATAATCATAATTCCATACGTTGTTCAATATTTTATCTCTTGATAATGCTATTCCTTGATTCTCAACTAAATAGATAAGTAATTCATACTCTCTTAAACTTAATTCTATATTCTTTCCATCTATAGATACTGTCCTTCCTTGATTATCTATTTGTATACCACCATAATTTTTAATTTCCTTTGTTCCACCAGCTGTTCTTTTTAAAATTGCTTCCACTCTTGCAACTAATATTTTTGGGCTAAAAGGTTTTGATATATATTCATCTACACCTAATTCAAATCCAAACAATTCATCTTGCTCTTCGCCTCTAGCCGTTAACATTATTATAGGAACTTTTGACGTTTGTCTTATTTGTCTTAAAACAGACCATCCATCTAGTTTCGGCATCATTACATCTAATAATATTAATTTTATTTTATTTTCATTTTCAGAAAATATTTTTAGTGCTTCTTCTCCATCAGCAGCTTCTATTGTATTATAATTTTTTTGCTTTAGAAAATCCTTTATTAATTTTCTCATTCTTTCTTCATCATCGACTATAAGAATACTATCGTTTTCCACTTTTATACATCCTTTCTAAAAAACAATTATCGCAAGTATTATTTTATTATATATTTGTGTCTTTAATATGTCTTTTTAGCAAAATTTTCTTTTTTTCCTTTATTTTCTACTTTTTTAGTTTTATTTTTGGATATATTTAATATTCTTCTTTATCCTGCTTTTTATTCCATTCCATAAATGGATACTCACAACATGGATTATTTAGTAATTTTTCTTCTATTATTTGATTGTTTCCTTTGATATATTCTTCTATCTTTTCATCTCTAAAGCCACTATCTACTGCATTGTCATATCCTTGCGAATAATAAATTGTTTTTATATTCGCCCAGCATGCAGCTGATAAGCACATAGGGCAACTCTTTGCAGTTGTTACCAATATACAATTTTCCAGAGATTTCGTATTTAATGCCTTGCAAGCACTTCTTATCGCATTTATTTCCGCATGAGCAGTTGGATCTTTTGATTTAATTACAGTATTTCTCTCTATCAATAGTATTACATATCTTCCATTATCTTTTTTGTAAATAATTCCAGCTCCAAAAGGTCCTCCAATATTCTTTTTTACTCCATCTATTGCATATTTTGAAGCAAGCTCATACACAGTATTTACACATTCCTCCAAATTTTCATATTCGTTGTTTTCAACTTCATAATTAAACATATTAGATGCTATTCCTTTCATTTTAATACAATTTTCATGATATATATATTATACAATATTTTTTGAAATTTTCCACTTTTTTCTATCATTTTATTTAAAATAGTTACAATTCACAGCATTAATTTTCTAATATAGCAGAAATAATTAATATTTTTATAAAATGAGCCGAAATATCGTGTCGTCACATGAGCTACGTGCGCTCGATATGAGCTGCGAAATTTTATAAAAATATTAATTATTTCTGCTAATAAAAAATAAATTATATAAAATATTAGAACTATTAGAGCTTGCAAAGTATTTTTTTAGAAAAATGAAACTGAAAGTCCGTTTTCGAGGAGCAAAGCTCCGACCGAGGACTTTCATGTTGAATTTGATAAAAACATACTTGCAAGCTCTATATCAATATTTGTGAAGTATTTTAAACATAAAAATATATTTTATTAGTTCATAATATGTCAAATATAATTGATTTATGTTATAATAACTTCAAACTAATATTAGGAGTGATTTTTTTGAGTAATACAAATGAAACAATGATTCAGTTTTTTGAATGGTATCTTCCTTCTGACGGTTTATTCTGGCAAAATGTTGCAAATGAAGCTAAATACCTTTCAGATATAGGAATAAACAGCGTTTGGCTTCCTCCTGCATATAAAGGCACTGGTGGTAAAGATGATGTAGGTTATGGAGTATATGATTTATACGATTTAGGTGAATTTGATCAAAGAGGATCTGTTAGGACTAAATATGGAACTAAAGCAGAGTATTTAAATGCAATAAACATTCTGCATGAAAATAATTTAAAAGTTATAGCAGATATAGTATTTAATCAAAAAATGGGAGCAGATGAATCTGAAAAAGTAATAGCAATAGAAGATAATCCTAAAAACAGAACAGAAGAAATTGGGGAGCCTAAAGAAATAATTGCATGGACTAAATTCACTTTTCCAGGAAGAAATGATGCTTATTCATCTTTTAAATGGAATTGGACCCATTTCCATGGCGTTGATTGGGACGAAAATGCAAAAAAATCTTCTGTTTATAGATTTTATGGCAAGCACTGGGACGAATCAGTTGATAAAGAAAATGGTAATTTTGATTATCTAATGGGCTGTGATGTAGACCTGAATAATGTTGATGTTGTAGAAGAATTAACAAATTGGGGAAAATGGTATTTAGAGACCACTAATATTGATGGTTTTAGAATGGATGCTGTAAAGCATATACGAGCTTCTTTTTTCGAAGATTGGCTAAGGACTTTAAAAGAATCTTCTACAAAAGATTTGTTTACAGTTGGTGAATATTGGAGTGGAAATATTGATTCTTTAAAAAATTATTTGAACAGTACCAATAATATGTTATCTCTTTTTGATGTTCCTTTGCATTATAATTTATACAATGCTTGCCATAGTAATGGAACATATGATATGAGAACTATTTTTAGCAATACTTTAGTTGGAACAATTCCAGAAAAAGCTGTTACATTTGTTGATAACCACGATACAGAACCAGGACAATCTTTAGAATCTTGGATTGATGATTGGTTTAAGCCTCTCGCATATTCTTTAATTCTTCTTCGCAAGGAAGGTTTACCTTGTATATTCTATGGTGATTTATATGGTATTCCTAGTAAAAATATCTCTGATAAGAAGTATTTAATTGAAAAATTGCTATATGCTAGAACACATTTTGCCTATGGAGTACAAACAGATTACTTTAATGATCCTCATATAATAGCATGGGTTCGTGAAGGTGATTCAGAGCACTGCAATTCTGGAATGGTAGTTATAATGACAAACTCTAATGGCGGATGCTTGCAAATGAATGTTGGTAGGCACTTAGCGAATTCAGTTTTATACGATTTTACAGGCAATTTGCAAGAACAAGTATATGTAGACCAAGAAGGAAACGGCATATTCTATGTAAATGGTGGAAGCGTATCTATTTGGGTAAAAAAAGAACATTAAAATACGTTAACTCAATAAAACAAAAGATTGCAAAATATGTTTTTAGAAAATGAAAATTAAAATCCGTTTTCGAGGAGCAAAGCTCCGACCGAGGATTTTCATGTCGAATTTTATAAAAACATATTTTTCAATCTATATACTAAAATCCAATATTTAGCGTGCGTATCTGATCTGCTTTATTGTTTCTTTGCAATTAACGCTTTTATTTTTATTCCTTGTTCTTTAAACATTTTTTCATGTTCTGTTTCTATATTGCTTTCGCCATTCCAGAAGTCTTTCTCTTCTGCTAAATCGTATGTTATTTTTTCTACTTCAAATCCTGAGTCTTTAAAATATGAAATGCTATCAATAAATAAATTGTCATCATCTGTTTTAAAATAAATTTTTCCGCCATCTGCTAAAAAATTTTTATACTTTTCTAGTTGTCTTGAATGAGTTAGTCTTTTTTTATGATGTTTTCCTCTTGGCCATGGATTGCAGAAGTTTATATATATTCTTTCAACCTTATCATTTTCATCAAATATATTTAATATTCTATCAATGTCATATCTTGTTATATACACATTATTTATTTCTCTATTTTCTTCTTTGTACATACTTTCTATATTTCTTTTTGCTAATCCTAACATTGCATCTACCAAATCTATTGCTATATAGTTTATATTCGAGTTTTTACAAGCCAGCTGTGATATAAAACTTCCTTTACCACATCCTAATTCTATATGTAATGGAGCTGGATTTTTAAATAAACTGCTCCATTTTCCTTTATATTTTTCTGGTTCATCTATATAAAATTTGCTTGCTTCTAATTCAGGTCTTGCCCACTTTTTAAAACGTATTCTCATTTTTTGTTCCGTCCTTTATTATTTTTATTGTATAATTATATCTTAAAAGTATTAATATTTCAATAAAAAATAGAGCCAATCGATAAATTATTGGCTCAGTTTTTATTTATTTTACATATTCATTTAAAGGTTTAACTCTGTACTCTAAGTCTCCCATTTTTTCGGTTGTAACATATCCAGCTGGCGCATTTATTACATCTGGAATTCTATTTACTACTGTTGCACAAGTTAATTCTACTGTGGCAGGTTTTGCTACTGTAATTGTTGTATCTGGCTCTCCAAATACAGTCCATTCATTTTTATCGTATTCTTCTGGAGAATATACTTTTCCTATACATTCGCTTTCTATTGTTATTCCTTCTTCTGTTTCTGTAGTTACAACAGCACTCATACCTGTTGCATCCCCTGCTTTTACTGTTGCGCCTAAAGTTGTTGAATATATGTCTTCTTTGTATGTTGTTGGAATTGTTTTTTGTGTTTGTGATTTTATTGTTAATCCTAGTTTAGAGCATAACCATCCATTTACATTCCACATGTATGATGGTAAATATTCTCCTGATTCTATAATCTTTTCTCTTTCTTCATTACTTATTTTATCTACAGAAGCTACCTGCTCTTCAAACTCGTCTAGTGTTAATCCTGAACCATGTGCTTTTGCAAGTGCAATTCCATAGTCTTCAACATTGTAGCTTGAACTACCTTTTATTTTAGTAATTTTCTGTGTTGATCCAGCTATTGATGTTATTAATTGTCCCCAATAAATGTCTTGATATCCACTTCCTGTTATTGTACATCCTGTTTGTTTTGCCATATCATCAATCTCTTTTGTAACTGCTGGATTTGAGTTCCATGGGAAGAATGCTTCTTCGCATGTACTTATAGCATTAATTCCTAGTCTTGCACATAACATTAATGCTTCTCTTACGTCTTTTAGTAAACTCATGGTTGTTACTATTGCAATATCTGGCTTTGTTGTCTTTAGCATGTTTTCTGCCTCTTCTAAAGCTGTAACTTTTACTCCCATATCTGCTTTTCCCATTACAGCACCTATGTCTTTTCCTATAACTTTAGGATTCACGTCTATTGCTCCAACAACCTCTCCTCCTTTTTCTAATACATATCTCATTGTGTAAACAGCCATTTTTCCTGTTCCAAATTGTACTACTCTTACTTTTCTTTCCATAATTAAACCTCCTTAATTTAGCTATATTTAGCTTTTTTATATAAATATTATAACTTAATATAAATATTATATACATTTTAAAATTTTGGTATGTTTTGAAAGAATTTTATTAGCCCTTGAAATAATCCTCTAATTATATCAACTACTATTCTTACCAAGAAGTTTCCTTCATACAGCTGAACTAGCCATTCATGTGTTGATGGAATTAACCATAATATAAAAAATATGAATATCAAAACTAATACTAATATTCCTATCCTTACAAAGTCCTTAAAAGTCCATTTGTGTTTTATCCTGAACCCCAAGCTTCTAAAATAATTTTCATATTGTTTTCTATATTCTGCATTTGCATCTTTTTGTATCTTATTTATAACTTTTTTCTGCTCTCTTGGACTTAAATTTGCAAACTGACTTTTCCAGTCATTTTCTTTATTTACATTCGTTTCTGTATTTACATTTTGTTGTCGATTATACATACTATTCTGGCTCGAATTAGAATAGCTTGTATAATATAAATTATTCATATTATTATGACCTTGCTGTTGTTTTTTTTCTTCTAATTTTTTATCATACTCAATTCTTTTTTCATCATCACTTAGAATATCATATGCTTCATTTATCTTTTTCATCATTTCTTCTGCGTATTTTCTATTTTCCGCAGTTTGCAAATCTGGATGATATTTCTTTGCAAGGGTTCTATATGCTTTTTCAATTATTTCTTTTGATGCCTTTTTACTTACCTCTAATATATCGTATAATGTTTCCATCACTTACCTCTTATTCTATTATGTCTTTAGTATACCATTAAAATTTTTAAAATAATAGTATTTTATGTTAAAATTTTTATTTTACGCTACACTTTAAGTTATAATTTCCATAATGGCACAATCTGCCTCTAATTTTCCTTCTTCTTACGTTCATTTTTAATATGTACTATTCTATATATATTTGCTTTTTCGGAATTTTTATAACATGCTGAAATAATTGTTATATTCATTTTTACCTGTTTACGTAATAATTCCCGCATACACAGAAAAAGCGCCACTCTTGTGGCGCCACACTAAAGGTAAATTTAATTATGTCGTTCCATTATGTTTTCTTATTCCTAGTCTTCCCCTCTACTCTCATGGTTGCACTATTAGAGTGGGACGAGAACCGTAAATAGCCGTAGAAGTCGTCGTAGGTAGGAGCATTATTCTCGCGGCGTGAAGCTTTAGAGCCAGAGCCTTCATCGCAGTACCCTCCCCATATGTTAGTTCGGCAGTTGGCGTAGTACGCCTCTTGGGTCCATTCATAACAGTTTCCAGTAAAGTCATATATATTATTTGCTTTCCAATTTTCGCTCGAACCTGTATTTTGTTTTGAACCTGCTCCAGCTTCATATCCTACATCTTCTTCTGAATAGCCATTTGCAGTATTATAATTTCTATAATTACCCCACGTACTTGGATTGCTTATACTCTTTTGGTCTCCATAATTTGCTATCCATTTACATGTAACATCCCACTGACATCCCCATATCATTCTTGTCATTGCTTTATCACTTGCTGATAAAGTTTTACAATTTGCATATAATTGATACCAATTTCTACTTGTTAGGGTGGCTCCTGGCTTCTCTCCATCTGCTGTTAATTCATATCTTCCTATATAAAATCCATGGTATTTTTCTATGCTTTTAATCATTGTTTCATATTCATCCACCATTATTTGTGCCATTTCTGCTAATGTCATTGTACTTGTTGTTTCTCCTACAGTTTTTGTAAAACCTGCTGTTTTTCTATTATTTTCTACTGCATCATAGCTTGTACCATCCTCTCCTACAACTACATCTACTTCACGGTAACTTGAGGTATCATTTGGAAGTACTCTTGTTTGTCCACTTATTATTCCAGATTTACTGTATTTGCTTACTTTTACTTGTTTTAAAGGATTAAGTACAGTTTCATCTGTAATTTTTCCTCCTCCTGTTAATTCTATTGGCGCTCCTTCTTCTACTAGTTTTGTTGCAAATGAATGGCGAAGTGAATGCACTATAAAATCTTCACTTATTTTCGCTCTTCTTCTATATCGCCTAAAAAATACTCTTAATCGTTCCACCTTTAATGGATTTCCTTCTCGATTTAAGAACATATATCCTTCAGGATGGTTTGGTTTATACATTTTATAGCACTTTCTTAACATTTCTAAACTTGCTTTTGGTAATACTGTATATCTTTGTCTTTCGCCTTTTCCATTTCTTACAAACAACCTCATATTCTCACTATCTATGTCTTCTACTCTTAAATTTGTCGCCTCCGAAATTCTTAATCCCGAACCATATATCATCATGAATATCGTTTCATACATATAATTGTCACAGGCATCAAAAAAGATATTAAGTTCTTCATCACTTAATATCTTCGGTAATCTTCTTTTCTTTTTATACATTGGTATTTGTTTTTGATTTATTGGCGTATCTAGTACAACATCATATATAAATCTTATTACGCTATTGTAGTAGTTTACGCTTCGTTCACTTATCTTTTTTTCTTCTTTTAGGTATTTTATTAGAAATTCTCTTAGCTCTTTAGTTGTTACTTGTTTCATTGGTTTTCCAAAGTATTCTATTATTTCTTTTGCTTTTCTTAAATAACTATCTTTGGTATAATGCGAGAAACCTCTCATTTCCATATCTTCTTGTAGTTTCTCAATTAATTTTTTGTTTGTCATAATAACAAATCCTCCCTTAAAATATATTTTTTGATTAATTCACATAATATATTTTAAGGAAGATCATCTATTTTTTCAAGTATTTCTACCTTATTATATCTATTTTACTTTTAAACTACACATTCTTTCCTACGACCACTGCGGGAGCAGTTTAGTACTTAGTACAAGTAAGTAGCTCTGCAAAATTTCTATTATTTTATCGATAAATTTTTATAGCATCCAAATAAAAATATCTGTTTCTGTTCAGATCTATATTCGATTTTGAAATCACTATATTTACGCTATGTTGTCCACTTTCCAAATTCTTATATCTATCTTTCAAAATATTAACATTAAAGTATTCTTGATTATTATCTGTTTTTATGTTGATTCTATATTCTCCCGAATTTATTATTAAGTGACCTGTTTCTGAATTGGTTCTGGATAGAATTTCAACTCCTGTACCTGTATAATTAAATTTAAATCTTGAATAAGCATCTATTGTGTCTGTCATTTTTGCAATACCATTATTATAATTTTCATTTTCATCTACTGTCCATGTACCTTCAGTATAGTTTATTCCCTCAAAATCTTCTTCATAGGTAACAGCATCACCTTGTATTACATTTATTTTTTTATAAAATATTTCATCATCTATATTTATTTTACAATAAAATGTTTCGTCACCTTTCATAAAATCTGTTAAATTGTATCTAAATGTAGTATCTGATATGTTTCCAATTATTTCTAAATTTCCACTCTTTCCTTCTACGCTACCTGCTGATATATAAGTTCCTTCTTTATCATTCGAAATTCCTTCTATTGTATAATTTGTAAAACCTGGCTTCTCTAATGCAACATCTCCTTCTCTTATTATTTTATTAAATATAACCTCATCATTCGAATTTTCCACAATATACGTTGCATCTATAAAACCATCTGCAAATACTATATATTTACTTCCTATTACAGTATGTCCTTTTTCTTCAATCTCATTTCTTTCAGTTTCTGTTATTAAATTTTCTTGTAATAACGAATCCAATAACTCTTCTAATGTTTGCACTTGTGTCGTTTCTATATATGTTCCTGCTTCTTTATCTGCTTTCCATAAATCTTTTTTATCTTCTACTGAAGCAGCTCTTGTTTCCAGTCTTGCATCTTTTGCTTTAGTTATTATTCCATTGTTTCCTATTACTAAGTTAATACTTACTCCTGCTAGTATTAACAAAACTACTATGGTCACAACTAAAGCAATTAGAGTTATTCCTTTTTCATGTGATTTTTGTCTTGTTTTTCTCATTTTTTCCTCCTTAATTTTTTATTTATTTTATATTTTAATATTAACAACTTGTTTAAAAATATTCTGAAACCTAAATCATAAATACATTATAAAAAAACTAATAACTTTTTTAAACATGAAAAGATAGCAATCCAAAGCTAATTTAGAAGTTTATTTCTAAATTTAGGTTTATTGCTATCTTTTTATTTTCTTTTACATTTTTTATTCTATTTAATAAATCATCTGTGTATACTCCCACAACGGTTTCAAGGTTTTTCATTTTATATTTCTCTTTTCTTTTGATTGTATATTTTTAGTATAACATTACTGTTCATCTTTTTCAATAATTTTTATAAATTTTTTATAAATAGTGTCATACATGAGCTACACACTAAGCTTCACATAGCTATTGCTTTTTTATAATATCATGATATAATATCACTAATAATTTAAGAAAATGGAGTGAAGTAATTTGAAATTAGCGTCAGATGATGAAACATTAGCGGAAAACAAAGTTCTAATTCTTTACGTTTTAGAAAAAGCTAATAAGCCACTAACAAATGATGTATTATATAAAATAGTATTAGCAGCAGTTGATATGAACTATTTTTATTTTCAACAATTTATGCTAGACTTAATAAATGTTGGTTATATTTTTTCCTTTCAAAAAGAGGACCAAACATTATATCAAATAACAGATAATGGTAAAACGACACTAGATTTAACATTAGATTTACTACCAGGAATTATAAAATTAAAAGCAGATACTAACTTAAAGCCAATTTTAGATAGCTCTGAAGAAGAGCAATCTATTGTTGCAGAATATACTCCTCTTAGCGAAAATCACTATACTATTATCTGTAAAGTTGTTGAAAATAATGAAACTGTTTTTGAAGTAAAAACTTTTGCTGGTTCTCGCGAACAGGCTAAACAAATCGTTGATAATTGGCAAAATAATGCAGATAACATTTATCCTAAGCTTTTGGATATTTTAACTAAGAAATAGTTACAATAATAATGGTTTTATGCTTAAAATTATACGCAGATACTAACATAGAGCTTGAAAGTATATTTTTAGAAGAGGGGCAAATGGTTTCTTGAGTTTCAACCTACTATGATATAGCAAAAGATAATTAATATTTTTATAAAATGAGCCGAAATATCGTGTCGTCACATGAGCTACGTGCGCTCGATATGAGTTTGCGAAATTTTATAAAAATATTAATTATCTTTGCTTCTATAAAGTAATTAGCGAACTGTGCAAGCTCGAATTTAATATTGTCTTCCCCATACAACCATTGTGTGAGCTTCTTTTCCACAATATACGCACTTTTCTCCAATATGTTCTTGTTCAAATGGTATGCATCTAGATTTTGCTCCTGTTAGTTCATGTATTTTTTCTTCGCATTCAGCACTTCCACACCACATTGTTTTTATATAACCTTGATTTGTATTAATTTTTTCAGTGAATTCATCCATATTTAGAGCTGTGTTTGTTCTCTTTTCTCTTACTTCTTTTGCCATGTTATACATGTTTACTTGAATATTTGCTAGTAATTTTTCTATTTCTTCTTCTAAATTATCTAAGCTAATTGTATTTTTTTCTAGTGTATCTCTTCTTACTACTACACATTGGTTATTTTCTATATCTCTTGGTCCTATTTCTATTCTAACTGGAACACCTTTCATTTCCCAATAATTGAATTTATAACCTGGAGTGTATTGCTCTCTTGAATCTAATTTGGTTCTAAAATGTTTTTGTAAATTTTCTTGCAATTCTGTTGCTTTTTCTATAACTCCTGGTTTATTTGCAGCAACTGGTACAATAACTACTTGTATTGGCGCAACTTTTGGTGGTAATTTTAAACCTCTATTGTCTCCATGTGCCATTATAACTGCACCTATTAGTCTTGTAGATATTCCCCATGAAGTTTGATATGCATATTCTTGTTTTCCTTCTCTATTTTGGAATTTTACATCAAAAGGTTTTGTAAAGTTCTGACCAAAATAATGTGAAGTTCCTCCTTGTAAAGCTCTACCATCTAACATTAATGTTTCTACTGTATAAGTTGCTTCTGCTCCTGCAAATTTTTCTGTTTCTGTTTTTCTTCCTTTTAATACTGGAATTGCTAAAAGATTTTCAATTACGTCTTGATATACATTTAGCATCTCTTGTGTGAATTTTTCTGCTTTCTCTGCAGTTTCATGTATTGTATGGCCTTCTTGCCATAAAAATTCTCTAGAACGCAAGAATGGTCTTGTTTCTTTCTCCCATCTAACAACACTACACCATTGATTATATTTATATGGTAAGTCTCTCCAAGAGCTTAACCATTTTGAATACATTGTATCGAATATTGTTTCAGATGTTGGCCTTATGCAAAGTTTCTCATCTAACTCTTGACCGCCC
>CAYPES010000009.1:0-6157 GCA_964409925.1 uncultured Clostridium sp.
AAACTTAACTAAGGAAAAAGAACAGGAAAGAATACAAGAAATATGGCAACAATACAATGAATTTATGAACAACAAAGAACTGCAAAATATGTTCAACTACATAATATACAATGATTATGATGAAAAGTCGGAAGATAAAATTATAGAATTAATAGAGAAATTAATGTGCAATAAATAATGAGGTTATTATGAAAGATATATTTTTTAAAGCTGATGAAGATTTTGAAAAAATTATAAAAGATACATTAAAAGATGAGAAGATAAATAATTTACACCAAATTACAACGGGCTGGACTAATATAGTTTTTGAAGTAGAAACTGACGATGGAAATTATTTTTTTAGATTTCCAAGAGATGAATTTTGGTCTAGAACAATAGTAAAAGACTGTGAATTTGCAAATTACATTTATAAAAAAACAGAATTTAACACTAGCAATTTACAATTACATTATGACAATGGACGCCCATACAGTGTGCATAAGAAGATTGCAGGTACACCGCTAGCTAAAAAAATGGATAGTTTAACAGATGATGAGATTAAAAATGTTGGCAATGACATAGCAAAATTTATGTATGAATTGCATAATGTTGATTTTAAAGAGAAAGAAGTATTTAAAACTAATAATATAGGATTAAAATTGCCTGAATTTCTAAACGAATTATTAACATTACATGTTAGTAAAGAAGATAGAAAATTTTGGAATATGGAAAAGATTAATGACAAATGCGAAAACCTTGTACATGGTGACTTGAATCCTAGCAATGTATTATTAGATGAAAATAATAATGTGACAGCGATTATAGACTTTGGCTTTGGTGGCTTTGGAGATAAATATGACGATATTTCCAGAATAATAGGAAGATGTCCAGAAAGATTCAAAAACCAAATTGTAAAAAGTTATGAATCATATTCAAACCAAGAAATAAATATGAAAACTTTAAATGATAAAATAGAAACATGGAATAACATAGATCAAGGCTATATAAATTACATGAGAACGATTGGAATTTATGAGTAATTATATTGTTATTTATACATGAGATGGAGGTATATCTTGAATAGTAATAGATTATTAATAATAGATGGAAATAGCATAATGAACAGAGCTTTTTATGGAATAATGAGCTCAAAAGCTCTTATGTCTGCAGATGGAACATATACAAATGCTATATATGGATTTTTGTCAATTTTATTTAAAGAACTAGAAGACTTAAAACCAGATTATATTGCCGTTGCATTTGATTTGAAAGCCCCAACCCATAGACATAAAATGTATGCAGAATATAAAGGAACAAGACATGCTATGCCAGAGGAACTTGCTCAGCAAATGCCAATTATTAAAGAAATATTAAAATATATGAATATTACTATTATAGAAAAAGAAGGATATGAAGCAGATGATGTTTTAGGAACAATCTCTAAAAAAGCTGAGAACGAAGGACATCTAGTTACAATACTTTCAGGAGATAGAGATACCTTCCAACTTGCAAGTAATAAAGTAACAATTAGAATTCCAAGAACTAAAATGGGTAAAACAGAAACTGAAGACTACGATGAAGCTAAAATAGTAGAAGAATACGGAATAAAACCAGCTCAACTTATTCAAGTAAAAGGTCTTATGGGAGATACATCAGACAATATTCCAGGAGTACCAGGAGTTGGAGAAAAAACAGCCTTAAAATTAATAAAAGAATATAAAGATATAGACAATCTTTATAATGATTTAGAGAGCAAAAAAGCTGAGAGCATTAAAGGAACACTAAAGGACAAGCTAGAAAAGAATAAAGACTTGGCTATAATGTCACGAACACTAGGAACAATTTTAAGAGATGCACCATTGGACGTAGAAATTGCAGATTTGAAAACAAAAGAGTGGGATAAAGAAGCGGTAACCAATAAGTTTAAAGAATTACAATTTAATAGATTTATTGAAAGATTTGACTTAAATGGATTAGGATCGCATCATGAAGAAAAGAAAATAGAAGATTTATTTGAAGTAGAAGAGATAAACTTAAAAGGCTTAAACAAAGAACTTGAAAAAATTAAAACAAATAAAAAATTTATTTATTACTTAGAAAAAGAAAAAACAGAGGATCATACTTCTATTTTAAAAGAAAAATTTAAATCATTAAGCTTTTATATAGATAATAAAATTTTCTATATAAAAAATGTAGCATTAACTCCAGAAATCGCTCAGATATTTCAGGATGCAGAAATAGAAAAAATTAGCTACAAGGTAAAATCAGATTATATTATTCTTAAGGAACAAGGTATAGAATATAATAATATAAAATATGACGCAGAGATTGCAGGGCATAATTTAAACTCTACAGACAAAAATACTTTGGAAGAAATGGCTAAAAAGTATATAGATATCGACATAGAAGAATATATGGATAACGAGTTTGGAAATAAGAAAGAAAATACAAATAATCAAATTAATTTATTTGATAATGTAGCACAAGAAAGCGAGGATACATCACTAAAAGAAAGATATTATAATGCTTTAATGTGTTATTGTATAGCAAAGTTAGAACAGATAACAACTAAAAAGTTAGAAGAAGCAGGCGCACTAGAATTATTCAACAATATAGAAATGCCATCAGTTCCAGTACTTGCTCAAATGCAATTTAATGGCATGCTAGTAGATGAGAAAGAATTAAGAAACTTTGGTGATACTCTAAAAGAGCAATTAAATGTATTAACAAAGGAAATATATGAACTATGTGGAGAGGAATTTAATATAAATTCACATCAGCAATTAGGCAAAATCTTATTTGAAAAATTAAAGTTACCCGTATACAAGAAAACTAAGAACGGATACACAACAGATGTGGATGTTTTAGAAAAACTAAAAGGTGAGCATCCTGTAATAGAAAAAATACTAGAATATAGAACATTAACAAAATTAAATTCAACTTATGTAGAGGGACTAATACCATATATAAATCAAAATACAAAAAAAATACACTCAAGTTTCCATCAGACAATTACAGCTACAGGAAGAATAAGCAGCACAGATCCAAACTTGCAAAATATTCCAACAAGAGCAGAACTTGGAAAGCAAATAAGAAAAGCGTTCAAACCAGCAGAAGGAAACATTTATATAGATGCAGACTATTCACAAATAGAGCTAAGAGTACTAGCTCATATTTCACAAGACGAAAATATGATATATGCATTTAAACACGGAGAGGATATTCATAAACAAGCAGCATCTAAAGTATTTGGAATTCCTATTGACGAAGTAACGAAAGAACAGAGGTCATCAGCAAAAGCAGTAAACTTTGGAATAGTGTATGGAATAAGCGATTTTGGCTTAGCAAATCAAATAGGAGTAAGCAATAAACAGGCTAAAGAATATATAAACCAATACCTTGAAAAATATGCCGGTATAAAGCACTTTATGGACGATATAGTTGAAAGCGCGAAAGCAAAAGGATATGTTGAAACACTTTTCGGAAGAAGAAGATATATACCGGAAATAAAATCTACAAACTATATGGTAAGACAATTTGGTAATAGAGTAGCAATGAACACGCCAATACAAGGCACTGCAGCAGACATTATGAAAATTGCAATGATAAATGTAAACAAGGCATTGAAAGAACAAAAAATAAATGGTAAAATTGTTTTACAGATACATGATGAGTTGCTATTAGAAGTTAGCCAAGAGAATAAAGAACAAGCAAAACAAATCTTAAAGGAATGTATGGAAAGTGCAATGAAATTATCAGTACCACTAGAAGTAGAAATATCAGAAGGTAATAGCTGGTACGAAGTAAAATAATGTACCACTAGGGACGGTTCTGGGTGGTACAAAATCAAATGACTAAAATTGAGAAAAAAGGAGTTTATGCCAATTATTTTTAGTTGTTTACTAGCTAATTACTAGTCAATCACAGTTTGGCATAGAGTGCTAATGTTGAGTAAAAAAACAAAATGTATTGTGATAATAGCTATTTTAGTAATATTTTTGATAGTTCTATTAGTAAAAATATTTAATGTAAAAACGTTAATATTAAGGAAAATTTATCCTAAAACATATTCGGAGTATGTAGAAAAATATGCTAAAGAGTGTGACGTGGATCCACTACTCATTTTTTCAATGATTAAGGCAGAAAGCAATTTTGATAAAGAAGCAAAATCTTCAAGTGGAGCTCAAGGACTTATGCAATTGATGGAGGCAACAGCAACAGAGATTGCAAATAAAATTGATGAGCCATTAGTAGAACAGGAGAGCCTATTAGATCCAGAAAAAAACATAATGATAGGAACAAAATATTATTCGGAATTATTAAAACTATATGACGGTAATATGTTGTTGGCATTAACAGCTTATAATGCAGGAATTGGAAATGTAAATGACTGGATCGAAAAAGGAATTATAAAAAAAGATGGAAGTGATATAGAAAATATACCATATAAAGAAACGAATATGTATGTAAGGAAAATAATAAATAATTATAAAATGTATCAGAAAATTTATAATCTCTAATAAAAGCAAAAGTGTTATAAACTATAATAAGCCTATATTGCGATTTTGATAACAAAAAATTTTAATATAAATTACGAAAGAATAAAGAAAGGAAGATATACTATGGCAAAAAAAAGAATTAGTATTAGTATTTTTCAAATATTTATAGCCTTGATTATAATTATTTCTATTATAATAATTACTATAGTTGTTAAGAAAAATGTTGATTTTGAACAAATCGGCGTTAGTGAAGAATTAGAAAAAGATTTTAACGGTAGTGGAACAAAGGAAGAACCATATAAAATAGAAAACATAGAAGACTTAGTAAAGCTTTCTGAAAAGGTAAATAGTGGAAAATCATATAGTAATCAATATTTTGAGCTGACAAATAAATTAGATTTTCAAAGTGATGAATCTTATGCTAATGCAAATAATAAATATGGAGATCTTAACCGTGACGGTAAAATAGAGCCAATAAAAACAGAATTAACAACAAGTAATGGCTTTCAAGCTATTGGAAACACAGAAGAACATCCATTTGAAGGCACCTTTAATGGAAATAACAAAACAATAAAAAATTTATTAATATCTGTTAACAGTGAAAACGAAAACATTATGGCTGGATTGTTTGGAAATAACAAAGGTACAATTCTTAATATAAAAGTTATAGGGAATATTACTGTAAATGAAAATTTAGAAAATAAAAAAATATACATAGGAATGATTTCTGCTAAGAACGAAGGAATATTACAAGTCTGCAATACAGAAGGAGAAATAAAAGCAATCAACAATGGAGCTAATAATATTATACAAGCTGCAGGAATAGTCGCAGAAAATATGGGAAAAATTTCAGATTCAGCAAGCAATGTAAACATAACGGCGAGCCAATTAAAAGCTGGCATAACAGCAAAAAACACAGTTGTTGATGGGATTGAAAATAGTGGAACAGTTATTAATTGCACAAATATAGGCAGTATTAAAGAAACAATAGGTTCAGATTGCTATACAGCTGGAATAGTGGCGGAAAATGAAAAAGGAAATATTACAAGTTGTAACAACAATGGAGCAGTAGAAGGACGAAAAGTAGGAGGGATAGCCGGAATCTCCACGGGATCTATTATAGCATGCCAGAATACAGGTAATATAAGTAACCCAAAAGAAGAATCTACCGATACAGAACTTGCTGGGGGAATTGTAGGAGTGCTAGATACTGCAACAGTTGAAAATTGCAAAAATACAGGAGATATATTAGGATTAACGAATGTTGGGGGAATAGCAGGAGAAAATAAAGGTAGTATTTCACAATGCAGAAACGAAGGAAATATTTCAAAAATTAATGGAGTCATAGGAAAAAATGTAAATTTAGGTGGTATAATTGGAACTAACAGTCCAACAGCCAAGTTAACAAATTCCAAAAACTATGGAGGAGTAAGCGCAGAAACCGACAATTTAGTAAACATGGGAGGAATTTGCGGACTTTTATATAATACTGCAGTAATAGAGTCTTGTGAAAACAATGGTGGGCTAAATGGCGCAGCAAAAGTAATTACACCCAATGAAGATACAAGCATAAATTGCACTGCATGCGTAAACAATAGTGGCGGAAGTGCAGAAAACACCGATTCTGGAGAACTAAACATAGGAATAATATATGGAAAATTTAAAGAAAAATAAATTAA
>CAYPES010000009.1:6257-10192 GCA_964409925.1 uncultured Clostridium sp.
CTGGAGAACTAAACATAGGAATAATATATGGAAAATTTAAAGAAAAATAAATTAATACCTTTCGCAAATTAATACAATAAAAGGAGTGAAATAATATGTCAATATTAGTAACAGGAGGGGCAGGCTTTATTGGAAGCCATACAGTAGTAGAATTATTAAATAAAGGAAAAGAAGTTGTAATAGTAGATGATTTTTCGAACAGTAAACCAAAAACACTAGATGCAATCAAAACTATCACAGGTAAAGACTTTAAATTTTATGAAATTAACTATCTAAATAGAGAAAAATTAGAAAAAGTTTTTGAAGAAAATAACATTGATGCAGTAATCAATTTTGCGGGATTTAAAGCTGTTGGAGAATCCGTACAAAAACCATTAGAATATTATTACAACAATGTATCTGGTTGTTTAGTACTGTTAGAGACAATGAAAAAATATAACGTAAAAAAATTTGTATTTAGCTCATCGGCAACAGTATATGGAACACCAGAAAGAATACCTCTTACAGAAGACTGCAAAACAGGCGGAACAACAAACCCATATGGAACATCAAAATTATTCATAGAGCAAATCTTAAAAGATTTATATAAATCAGATAACAGTTGGGACATTTGCATATTAAGATATTTTAACCCTGTAGGAGCACATGAAAGCGGATTAATTGGAGAAGAGCCTCAAGGTATTCCTAATAATTTAATGCCATATGTTGTAAGAGTGGCATCAGGAGAGTTAAAAGAACTATCTGTATTTGGTAATGATTATGATACTCCAGACGGAACAGGAGTTAGAGACTATATACATGTAGTTGACTTAGCAAAAGGTCATTTAAGTGCTTTAGACAAGCTAGATAAAGAAGGCAAAGGACTATTTATTTATAATCTTGGAACTGGAAAAGGATATAGCGTATTAGATATGGTAAAATCATTCGAAGAAATAACAGGAAACAAAGTACCATATAAAATAGCCCCAAGAAGACCAGGGGATATAGCAACATGTTATTCAGATCCAACAAAGGCTAAAGAAGAATTACATTGGGAATCACATAAAGGAATAAAAGAAATGTGCGAAGATTCTTGGAATTTTATACAAAAAAATAAATAAGTAAAATTTAATCAAATATATAGCTTGCAAGTATGTTTTTATCAAATTCAACTTGAAAATCCTCGGTCGGAGCTTAGCTCCTCGAAAACGGATTTTCAGTTTCATTTTCTAAAAATATACTTGCAAGCTATATATTAGTATTTATAAATAATTTTAAATATCAAAACATTAAACAGTAACGAATATTTTTATAAAACGAGTCGAAATATTGACAAAAATGTCGAAAAATAGTAAATTAAAAATGCAAATTGTATAAAAACCATTCATAATCTAATTAGAAGGAAAGGGTGATAAAATGGATGCAATTTCTAGCATTTGGGCAGGCAGAACAGCCTACCAAATAATACCAGATCGGTTTTTTAGAAAAGGAGGGAAGCCAGAATATATCAATGGACGAAAATTAAAGGCATGGAACGATCGGATGCCTGATTGGCAACCAGATAGTGACGGCACATTTCGAAATCTTTACTTCTACGGGGGAAATATTAAAGGAATTGAAGCAAAGCTTTTATATTTAAAGAGCTTAGGCTTTGACGTAATTTATATAACTCCCATTGGACAAAGTCGTTCGTACCATCATTATGATGTAGGAAACCACTTGGTTATCGATCCGTGGATTGGTAATTGGCAAGACTTTAAAACTTTATGCACTAAGGCAAAAGAGCTTGGGATATTGATAGTAGTAGATCTTGTTTTTAACCACACAGGAATAGATAGTATCTATTTTGAAAATCCCAAATATCAAAATTGGTACAAAAAGACTGAAAGTGGAGAACAAGTCTTCTGGTATGGATTTGCCGATATGCCTGAATGTGATACTTTGCTTAAAGAATATCAAGAAGCAATGACACGGGTTGTAGAAAAGTATCTGGAAAATGGAGCTTCTGGAGTTCGATTTGACTTAGGGGAAAACTTGCCCAAAGCATTTCTAATGGCAATAGCACGAGTTAAAGAAAAATATCCTAGTACTATTTTTATTGGAGAAATGTGGAAGCCGGCAGGAGATAAGGAAGATCCTAAAATTTTTGACGGTCAATTTGACTCTATCATGAACTATCCTATGTCAGACGCAATTCTACGTTGGACAAGATATGGATATTATCTCCATTTTGAGTACAATTTTAAACGAGTTTATGGGGAATATCCAAAGCAAGTGCAGAATGTTTTGTTAAATAACATTGCAACCCATGATACTCCAACGACTATTACTATGCTCGCTGGAGATATGATGAATACAGATGTTTTTAACAAATTCATCTGGGATATCGAAGCACCTTGGCTGCAAGGAGAAATATTCAATACGTATAAATTCCGTGAATATGAAGCTGAACACGATAAGCTAATCGAAGAGGCATATATTCGAGGAAAGAAGTTATTGAAAATTGCCTTGACAATAATGTACAGCATTCCGGGAATACCATGTGTATATCAGGGAACAGAAGTAGCAGACTCAGGATATAAGGATCCTTTTAATAGGAAACCATATCCATGGGATAAGGAAGAAAAAGAAGTTAGAAACTTTGTAAAAGCTTTAGGAGAATATCGAAAACAAAATGTAGATATTCTTGCAACTGGAGATGCAAAGATTCTAAAAATTACTGATTCAATCTTAATCCTAGAAAGGTCTTCTACGGCTGGAAAAATCATAGCATGTGTTAACCGATCGGAACATTTCCAAGAAGTAAATTTGTCTAAATATATAACCGAACCCAAAGAAGTATTCAAAACCAACAATAGTTCTGTTAAAAAAGTAGGTCCGTTTGGGCTTATTATCATCAGAGGAAACTAACATTGTATTCAATCCCCTTCATGCAGCATCATGCGTGAAGGGGAAAATTTATTTACTTTTAACAGCCAGATACTTGACATTAACATAAAAAAACAATATTATATAAGTGTATAAATATAAAGGAGTAAATGTATATGCAGAGTCAGATGCTTACATCTAAATTGGGCGGAGAATTAATAAGCTACAAACTAGATGGAATAGAAAAGATTCACCAAGGACAAGATTGCACAGATGCAAATGGAAAAATATATTGGAAAAGGCATTTTCCTGTTCTATTTCCAATAGTAGGCAAACTGAAACAAAATAAAACTATTATAAATGGCAGAACATATGAAATGGGACAACATGGTTTTGCAAGAGATTTGGAATTTGAGCCAATAACAAAGTTGGATAATTTTCATTCATATGTTTTAAGAAGTAATCCAAGCACAATAGTAAAATATCCATTTGATTTTTCACTATTTGTAACATATAGAACAGATGAAAATAAATTAACAACAATATATAAAGTAATAAATGAGGGCGAAAACAATATGCCTTTTGGAATAGGTGGACATCCTGCTTTTAAGATAGACCAAAAAGATTTATTTAATGAAGAATATTACTTGGAATTTGAAGAGGATGAATATAAAATTCATTTCTTATATCTAGTAGATGGATTGGTTGGGACAGAATATGCTAGAAATGTAATGACTGATCTAAGAAGAATACCTATAACAAAAGATTCTTTTAATAATGATGCAATTATAATGAAAGGAATAACATCTCACAAAATTAGTCTTAAGAAAAAAACTGGAAAAAAGACATTATTAACTATGGACTTTGAAGGATTTCCTTACTTAGCAGTATGGTCGAAACCAGGAGCACCATTCATATGCATAGAACCATGGTATACCACTGCAGATACTGTAAAATCTACAGGAGTATTTGCACAAAAAACAGACATGATAACACTTGCACCTAAGCAAGAATTTGAATGCAAATATACCATAGAGTTCTTTAATGAATAGATTGGAATAGTCTATTCTTATTAAAAGAATTCATAA
>CAYPES010000009.1:10202-13017 GCA_964409925.1 uncultured Clostridium sp.
GATGTAAAAATGGAAAAAATAATTTTAATATTATTAAGCACAATAATAATTGCTATTTCTGTAACAATGATATACGATGCAAGAGCAATAGCTAAAAAAATGTTTAGTTCTAATGAAACAAATGAAACAACGAAAGCACTAAAAATTGTTGGATTTATAATAACTATAATTGGAATTAGCATCATATATGTAATTTTGTAAACAAATATTATTATGAAGACTACCCATATACAAGTTGTTTTAGATAAAGGGGTCGCAAAATTAGAAGGAGGCAAAAATGAGTAAACATGAGTTAGAAGGAAAGTTCAACCCTAAGGACTTTGAAGATGAGATTTATGAAAATTGGGAAAAGCAAGGTTATTTTAAACCAAGCAATGATAAGAGCAAGAAGCCATATACAATAGTTATTCCACCACCAAACATTACTGGAAAGTTACATATGGGACATGCACTAGATGAAACATTGCAAGATATTTTAATTAGATATAAGAGAATGTCAGGCTATAATACTCTTTGGATACCAGGTACTGACCATGCATCTATTGCAACAGAGGCAAAAATTGTTGCTAAGCTAAAAGAAGAGGGAACAACCAAAGAGGAACTTGGCAGAGATAAGTTTTTAGAAAGAGCGTGGGAATGGAAAGAAGAATATGGTGGAACTATTATTAAGCAAATAAAGAAATTAGGAAGCTCTTGTGATTGGTCAAGAGAAAGATTTACGCTTGATGAAGGATTATCAAAGGCAGTTCAAACAGTATTTATCAATCTTTATAATAAAGGCTTAATATATAAAGGCGAGAAAATGATAAACTGGTGTCCAACATGCCATACTACAATATCAGATTCTGAGGTTGAATACGAACAAGAACCTACACATTTATGGTATATAAAATATCCAATCAAGGGTGAAGACGGAAAGTATTTAACAGTTGCAACAACAAGACCAGAGACAATGCTTGGAGATACAGGCGTTGCAGTTAATCCAAACGATGAAAGATACAAAGATTATATTGGTAAAACAGTAATTCTTCCAATAGTAAATAGAGAAATTCCAGTAATCGCAGATGAATTCGTAGAAACAGAGTTCGGAACAGGTGCTGTAAAACTTACTCCCGCACATGATGTAAATGATTATCAAGCAGGAATAAATCATAACCTAGATATGATAAAAGTATTTGACGAGAATGGAATTATGAATAATATAGTTCCTGAATTTGCAGGCTTAGATATTTATGAAGCAAGAAAACGTATTGTAGAAAAACTACAAGAAATAGGTGCTTTATTAAAAATAGAAGACTATACACATGATGTTGGAAAATGTTATAGATGCCATAAAACAATAGAACCAATGATTTCTAATCAATGGTTTGTAAAGATGGAACCATTAGCAAAGCCTGCAATAGAGGCTGTAAAAAATGGAGAAACTAAATTTATTCCTGAAAGATTTGATAAAATTTATTTTAATTGGCTAGAAAATATTAAGGATTGGTGCATTTCGAGACAATTATGGTGGGGACATAGAATTCCTGCATATTATTGTGATGAATGTGGCGAAGTAATGGTTCAAGCAGAAGAGCCTGCAAAATGTACAAAATGTGGAAGTACACATATCACACAAGATCAAGATACACTAGACACATGGTTTAGTTCAGCTTTATGGCCATTTTCAACATTAGGTTGGCCAGAAGAAACAGAAGACTTCAAATATTTCTATCCAACCGATACCTTAGTTACAGGATATGATATTATATTCTTCTGGGTAGTTAGAATGATGTTCTCTGGAATTGAACATACAGGCACAGTTCCTTTTAAAAATGTATTGATACATGGAATAGTACGTGATAGTCAGGGCAGAAAAATGTCTAAGAGCTTAGGCAATGGCATTGATCCACTAGAAATTATAGACAAGTATGGAACAGATGCCCTAAGATTATCATTAGTAATGGGGATTACTCCAGGTAATGACATAAGATATATGCCAGAAAAATTAGAGTCAGCGTCAAATTTTGCAAACAAACTATGGAATGCTGCTAAATTTGTATTGATGAACATAGATTCTAGTAATATGGACAATGCAGAAATTGATATATCAAAACTTGAATATGAAGACAAATGGATATTATCAAAGTTAAATACTTTGATTAAAGAAATAACAGCAAACATAGACAATTTTGATATTGGAGTATATGCACAAAAAATTTATGATTTCACATGGAACGAATTTTGCGATTGGTATATAGAAATTGTAAAGACACGTTTATATGATAAAGATGAATCAAAGACAGAATCAAAAATTACAGCACAAAAAGTATTAAACAAAGTATTAGGAGATATCTTAAAATTGCTACATCCAATAATGCCTTTCATAACAGAAAAAATATATTGTCAATTATACAATAATGACGACAGTATAATGATAGCTAATTGGCCAAAGTTTGACGAAAAGTATAACTTAAAAATAGAAGAAGCTCATATAGAAGAAATGAAAAACTTAATCAGTCAAATAAGAAACATTAGAACAAACATGAATGTACACCCATCAAAGAAATCTGACTTAATTTTTATAGTAGATGATAAAGAATACGAGAAACTATTAAACAATTCTAAGACTTGGATAGAGAAGCTAGGATTTGGTACTAGCATAACAATAGAAAAAGATGAAAATAATATACCAAAACATGCAGTATCAGCTTTAGCAAATGGAATCAAAGTATTTATACCATTTGAAGAATTAGTTGACATTGAAGAAGAAAGAGCTAAGCTACAAGCTGAAAAAGAGCGATTAGAAGCAGAAGTAGCTAGAAGTACAAAAATG
>CAYPES010000010.1:0-12857 GCA_964409925.1 uncultured Clostridium sp.
TCCCGACTGGGCTTTATTCTCCTGTCAGCAGGCTGTGCGATCGGACTTGGAAATGTATGGAAATTTCCGTATATGGCGGGTCAGTATGGAGGCGGAGCATTCGTTTTGTTCTACATCTTTTTCCTTGTCATTTCCAACAAATCTAATTTTGTAAAGCCCATTACTTGAGTTTTGCTTCTATCTTTTTTTAGTTCATTTGTTAATAAATCGATTATTTCTTGTCTATCTTTTTCGTCTTCCATATCTATATAATCTACTACTATTATTCCGCTTATATTTCTTAACCTTAGTTGCTTTGCTATCTCTACGGTTGCTTCTTTATTTACCTTAACTATTGTGTTCTCTTTATTTGAGTTTTTTCTTCCAGTAAATTTACCTGAATTTACATCTATAGCTGTTAATGCTTCAGTTTTGTCTATTGTTATAAATCCTCCACATTTTAGCCAAATTTTTCTATCCGACATTTTTTCTATCTGTTCTTGTAAATCGTACATTTGGGTTAAATCTTCTGTATTTTTTAAGATCAATTCAACATTTTCTTTATTTATATTTTTTAGATATTCTTGTATCTCATCATACATTTCTTCACTATTTACAATTATTCTATCTATATCTGTTTCTAATACACTTGTTAAAAATTTAGAAGTAACATCATAATTTTTTAATATTAAGCATGGTTCGTTATCTTTTGACACATTATTATACGATTTTTCTATTTCTTTCCATAATTTTATGAGTTTTTCTATATCTTGTCTTATCTCTTCTTTATCTTTATTCATAGCACCAGTTCTTAGTATTAATCCATACTCTTCATTTTCATTATTCTTCGATAATATTTCTGTTGCTAAATCTTTTAGTCTTTTTCTCTCCTCACTATCTTCTATTTTTTGAGATATTGTAATAAAATTTACGTTTATCATTAATACACATAACCTTCCTGTTAGGCTAATATGTTTAGATACTCTCGCTCCTTTTTTATCTTCTTCGTCCTTCTTTATTTGTATTAGTAGAGGTGTGTTAGGCTTTAAATAGTCTTTTATTTTATATTTTCCTAAATTTTCATCTTTATTTCCAGTAGTATTGCTTACCTTAGGAATTACATCTTTTATATGTATAAAGGCATTTCTATTTTCTCCAATATCTATAAAAGCTGATTGCATTCCTGGTAGTATATCTTTTATAATTCCACAATATATATTGCCTTCAAGAATTCTCTCCTCTTGTTTTTCGTCATATTTTTCAATTAATCTTCCATTTTCAACTAATGCTATTATTCTACTATTATCTTTATTTTGGTTGATTATAATTTCTTTCATATTCTTCTCCTGCCACAGATTAATTTAGTTTATTCATTGCATTATCTATTCCTATTTTAAGAATTGTAGCTACTGCTTCTGTAGCTTTATCAATTCCCTCTTCTAGCCTTTTGTATTCCTCATTGCTCACTTTTGATATAACATAGTCTATTAGATTCCCTATTGTTTCTTGGCAACCTGTTCCAACTCTTATACGTGGAAACTGGGCAGTGTTTAGTTCACTTACTACAGACTTCATTCCATTGTGAGTTCCTGGTCCACCTTTTTTTCTTATTTTCATTTTGCCTGTTTCTATATCAATATCATCATATATTATTAATATATTTTCTGGATCTATTTTATAGAAATTAGCATATTGTATTACAGATTTTCCACTCAAATTCATATACGTTTGTGGCTTTAACAAAATAACTTTTTCATTTTCTATCGTTCCACTTCCATATATGCCATCAAACTTTTCCTTTTTTACATCAATATTATATTTCTCAGATAGTTTATTTATAACATCAAATCCCATATTATGCCTTGTTTTGGAATATTCTGGTTCTGGGTTTCCTAACCCCACTATTAAATACATAAATTTCTCCTTATTTTCACTTTTTAACAAATTATATTTAAATTGTATTTTAGCTTATAAATGATATTTTTATAAAATGAGCCGAAATATCGTGTCATCACATGATCTACATGTGCTCTATATTATGCTTTAGTATCTAGCTTGCAAAATATTTTTTTAGAAAATGAAACTGAAAATCCGTTTTCGAGGAGTTTATCTCCGACCGAGGATTTTCATGTTGAATTGATAAAAACATACTTTGCAAGCTCAAACCAAATATTAATTATTTCGTCATGTAAATAACAATAGACGTAAATGTAACTTTAGCTTTATAATATTATTTAAATATAAAAATATTATCTATTTATGTGATAGTATATCATAAATTTTGACACTTTGCAAAAAATATTATATAATTTTCAATGTCGAATATGTGCATATAAAAAATGATTGAGCTTACTATTTTCTACAAAAAAATTGTTTATTTATCGTTATAATATGTATAAAATATTAATTGGAGAAATTTATGGAAAATTTAAATACTAAATTAACAAATGACAAATCTAATTTTAAATCTGGTTTTGTTTCTATGCTTGGAAGAACTAATGTTGGGAAATCAAGTATTATAAACGCACTAGTTGGAGAAAAAGTTGCAGCTGTTGCTAACAAAACCCAAACGACAAGGACGGCAATTAGAGCAATTGTAAATCGTCCAAATTCACAAATCATTTTTGTTGATACCCCTGGAATTCACAAGCCAAAATCAAAGCTTGGTGATATTATGGTTGAAACTGCATTTGGAGCATCTTTAGATGTTGATATAATACTATTCGTTGTAGATGCTACATCAACAGAAATCGGCAAAGGTGATCAACTAATTTTAGACAAGATTATAGAATCTAAAAAGAAATGTATACTTGTTATAAACAAGGTGGATTTAGTTGACAAAGCTCAAGTTGCCAAATTAATTGCTTTGTATTCTAGTGAATACGATTTTGTTTCTGTTGTACCTGTTTCTGTAATAAAGCATCAAAATTTAGAAATTTTATTACAAGAAATAGAAAATCACTTAAAGCCTGGGCCTGCATATTATGATACTGAAGAGTATACTGATCAAACATTAAGGCAACTTGCAGAGGAAACCGTTAGAGAAAAAGCTTTAAAACTCCTAAATGACGAGGTTCCTCATGGAATTTATGTGGAAGTAGATAAAATGAAATCTCGAAAGACAAAGGATAAAGAAAATATTTATGATATATCTGCTACCATTTATTGTTTACGAGATTCTCATAAAGGTATTATTATTGGAAAAAATGGACAAATGCTCAAAAAGATTGGAACATACGCAAGAGAAGATTTAGAAAAAATGTTGGATGTAAAAGTAAATTTGCAATTATGGGTAAAAGTTAGAGAAGATTGGCAAAATGACACCTATTTACTAAAGAAATTTAAATTACAATAATTGTTAGTATAATTTATTAAAATTAGCAAACGATAAAAATAAACTAGTATATTTTTAATACATTAGGAGATGATTTTCATATGATAAAAAAATTAGCTTGGAATACTTTTAAGAATACCGGTAATATCAATACTTTTTTAGAATTAATGGAAGTTGAAAACGTAGAAAAAAATTTATCAAATATGAATACTAGTACGGAAAGTAAAAATTTAAATGATAGTGCTAGTAATCAGAATAGAAACAATAATCAATTATAACTATAAGAAGGATTTATATGGGAATAATCAAAACGAAGGGAATAGTACTTTTAGAAAGTAATATGGGAGATTTTGATAAAATGGTATCAATTTTAACTCCCGACATTGGAAAAATTGGTTGTGCCGCTAAAGGTTCAAGGAGACCCAAAAGCCCTCTTTTAGCTGGCACCCAGTTTTTAAGTTTTAGTGAGCTTGTCATCTATAGTACTGCAAGCTCATATAGCATTAATTCATGCGAACCTATCGAAGTTTTTTATAACATTCGCACAGATTTAGAAAAATTAACATATGCCTCTTTTATTTCAAGGTTGGTATATGATGTAACCGATGAAAATCAATTTACTTATAAAATTTTGCAACTTCTTTTAAATACATTATACATAATTTCAGAAACAGACATTGATAAGGATTTTATTCTATCTGTATTTGAATTACGTTTAATGGTTTTACTTGGTTTTGCTCCAGAACTTGGAAAGTGTTGTACATGTAAAACTCAAAATAATATTGGATATTTTAGTATCTCTTATAATGGATTTTTATGTAATGATTGCGGTCGCGTTGACAAATCTGCTATAAAAATTACTCAAGACACATTCAATGCTTTAAAATACATATGTACTGCACCCGCAAAAAAATTATTTTCATTTAATGTATCTGAGGAATCAAAAAAAGAATTAAAATTAATAAGTAGCCTATATCTAAACAGAAACTTAGACAAAGACTACAAATTAGAAAAATTATTCTAAACAAAAAGGATTTCTTAATATTATTTTTATAAAAATCAATCAAGCCCCGTTTTCGAGGAGTTCGAAGAAGCTCCGACCGAGGGGCGCAGTATTAGATTTTTATAAAAATAATATTATAGAAATCCTTTTAATTACTCTTTATAAAAATCTTTCAAGCCCCGTTTTCGAGGAGTTCGAAGAAGCTCCGACCGAGGGGCGCAGTATTAGATTTTTATAAAAATAATATTATAGAAATCCTTTTAATTACTCTTTACAAAAATCTTTCAAGCCCCGTTTTCGAAGGCTTGTTTTCGTAGGACGACTATTTTATTCTTCAATTGTATTATCTACAATTTCTTCTTCGGTACCTTCTATCGTAACTTTAGCATTTATTGGACAAATTTGTATAAATGTGTTACCATCATTTACATCAATTTCGTTTCCTTCCATATCTTTATACACAGTTTGTGCACTTCTAGATGTTTTTTCACATTTTATTTTAATAGCTTTGCCATTTGTTATATAATATCCATCTAAAGTTCCTACATTATACAATGTCTGTCTATCTTTGTTTTCCCCATCATTTAAAGTTGCATTCCTTGCAAAAGTAATTATTATATTTTTTGTTGTTACTTTTTCTCCAGTTGACCAATCAGTTTCTTCTATTCCCTTTGAATATCTTTGATAGCTTTGTTTTTCTGAATCATATGTATATTTCACGATATTCGAATCCGAGTATGGAATTGTTATCGTTTCTGCGCTTTGTCCATTATCTAAATTTACATCCTTCGTTACATACTTTAATACGCTTTTGGTAGATGAAGTTGTTTTGTAATCTTTACGTTCTGCTATTGATAAGATTTTTTCTGTACTTGTAGCCACATTATGAGGTGCACTTTTATCTTTTACTCTCCAGAAAGAGCTCTCGCTTTCAAAAATTCCATTTATATTATTTACTCCCATATCAGATATATCAGACTGTGCTTGTGGGCTCCATCCAAAATGAACATATATCGCATCATTTTCTAATGCATAATCTAGGAAATAATGTCTAGCACTTCTTACTGGACCAATTTTTGCTAAATCCTGTCCTTTAAATAAAGCCATTAATCTGCTTTCTCCGCCTTCTACTATTATTTCGTATACAAGGTACGCATTGTTTAGTCCAGCTTGAGGTAATGCGGCTTTATGGTTATCTATCATTACTGCTATTGGTCTATCATTTCCTTTAAAAGTTTGAACATTTTTTACTTCAACTTCTATTACATTTGCTTCTTCATTTAATACATTTGTGTCTACAGAAGCAATATCTTGTGTTTTATTTTTCCATATTTTATATCCAATAAATGCTGTGCATAGTAATATTATAACTAATAAAATTACTATAAGTATTTTCGTTATTCTATTCATTTAATTAATCTCCTTTTATTTGTCTATTGTATTTTAAATATTGTTAATCCATAAACTAGCAATACTATTAGTACTCCCATGCATGCTCCAAAAGCAACTTCTGCTTTTGTTCTAGCATTATTATACATTCTGTTTCCTGCTACTAATATGGATAATATTAAAGCTAAGGAAAAAGTTACTATATCTTTACTATTAAGCCATATAGCAGTAAGCGCTGCAAATGCTAATGCTGATTGTCCACTTGGAACAAAGCCTTCTTTTATTAGTTGTCCTCTTTCTTTCTTTTTTGAGCAACTAGCTTTAATTGCTACAACTCCAATTATTACTAGCATAATTGCAACAAAAGCTAAATGTAGAGGTGATTTAACCATATTATTAAATATGCTATCGCTTATAGCCTGCATATTTTCAGCTTTAAAGAATATAAAATATCCTACAATTAAAGCATTGCAAGCAGTTAACACTACTGCTCCTGCCGCAACATCTTTCGCAATTTTTGCTTTTGGATGATATACATCTACGAATAAGTCTACAACCGTCTCTATTGCAGTATTTATAAGTTCTGCAAATATGACCATAAATACGGCAAACACTAAACATAAGAATTCGGTCGTTTCTAATCCATAAAATAAGCATAAAGCCATTACTATAACAGCTAGTACTAATTGTATTTTTATATTCCTCTGTGTTGTTGCAGCATATATTATTCCATTTACAGCATTATTGCATGCTTCTATAAAGTTATCATTTTTTAACTTATGCTCGTTTTTTTTCATATAAATCCCCTATTGTCTCGTGATATTTAACTTATTTAGTATATATTCTTCTTTAGGTCTCATTATAATTTTATCTTCTTCTTTTATATGGTCATAACCCATTACATGATAAAATCCATGTACAATCATATATGCAAGCTCTCTTTCTACACTATGTCCATATTCCTCCGCTTGCTCTATAACTCTTGGAATTGATACCATTATATCTCCTAAAACATCTTCTACAGGTTCTTCATGTCTTTGGCTATCTTCTATCAAAGCATCTATTTCTTCTTTTTGAAACATTGGAAAAGATAGCACATCTGTTTCTTTGTCTATTTGCCTGTATTTTTCATTGGTTTGTCTAATTATTTCTGGGTTTGTTAGTATTACATTCAAATATAAATTAGTATTTAATAGTTTTTCCTCTTCGAAGCAGGTTTTAGCTACTTTTTCTATTATTTTTTTATATTCTTCATTTTCTTCTATATCCCAGAACTCTATTTGCACACAATCTTTCAAAATATTACCTCTTTTACAATTTATATAACTACTTTTTTTGCTATTTCTTTAGCATCAACGTTATTCTTTGTATATGTTCCTTCTGATGTAAAGCTGTTTTTTAGCTCTTTCATAGCACCTAGAGCTACTAATTTTCTCTTATAGAATTTTACAATTCTACAATATCTATTAATGTTTTTATAAACCTCTTTTAGTTCTCTTCTTAGGAATAGTGTTTCCTTCTTTTCAGAATATTCCATATAGTTCTTTTCTTTTAATTCGTTAATCTTTTTGTATTCTGCATAGAATTTTTTATATTCTTCTCTGTCTGCAGGTTTGTCCCAATAAATTTTAGTTGATAATAGCCTTAAGTTATAATCATCTATTATGTTTATTAATAGACCATAAGCCTTTTCTTGTTTTCTGCTAATTTTAGTATCCATTATTAATGTTCTGGCATCTACTAATAGTTTTTCATAGCATTGCTCTGCTATGACTAGTGGTAAGCTGTGAGTAAATAGTTTTCTGCTTATTCCTAGTAAAATCATGTTCTTTTCTATTACATCATTTTGATCTAGTTTTCCAACTGTAAATCTTTCAAAATTTTTATAGTCTACCAATATGTCTGTATATATTTTGTTGTCTGGTTCTTCTTTCATTTTTATTGGTAAAATATCTGTTATATATTCCTCTACTGTCACAAATATTTTATTATATATTTCATCTTTGTCTCTTTGTTGTAAATCATCTGATAGTTTAATAGAATAATTTTTTAAAAGTTTTTTATACAAAGCTTCCATTCGGCTTGCATAAAAATGTTCATATTTATCTACAAGTTTTTCTTTATTCAATTCTTTTACTGTATCGTAATCTAATTGTATTAAAAATATTTGCTTTCTATATTTATATTCTAGATACTCATTATCTTTTAAATGTATTACCATATAATATTTAGATAGCGCTTCTTTTTCAAAACTGGTAGCTGTATTATTTTTAACTTTCTTATACACATTATCCATCATATGTTTATCTATTGCTTCTAGGTATAGAGAAAATGCATCTTCGTACCTTTTCTCTATTTCATCTTTCTTTGCTGGATCTCCATCTAAAATTTCTATATAATTTTCATATGCCTTTAGTACATTATTCCTTTTAATAGCAATTAACATGCCATTAATTCCTATTTTTGTTGGTATTAATAGTTTTGTGATAGTATTTGTTAATTTTGTAAAAAATTTTTTGTCTGAATAGACTCTAAGACTTTTTTCTTCCATATTTATCTTCCTTTCAAAATACTATTTTTTCTTTTGTCCCGATATTTTCTAATACTTCATATGTAACTTCAGCTTCTACATAATCACTATTTACGTAAGTATTTACATACTTTTGTAATATTTCTTGGTTATTCTGTAATCTTTTCTCTATTTTTTCAGAGGCTTCTTGTATACTAATCTGCTTAGCCTCCTCAATTCCGTAAGTAATTTTTTCTTCCACTTTTTCCATATTAGTAAGTTTTATAAGGTCAATTGGTAAATAAAAATTAGAAAATATTTTTATCTGGTTGCACGTTTCTATTGTATCATATTTTTCAAATTTTGAAAGGGTTTTGAACAAATTTATTGTAAAATTGTTTATTTTTATCTTATATTTTTGTTCTGAATTTCCTGTATCTCTCTCTACAACTTGATCTAACGTCACTTGTTCTTTTTCTGTATACCATACTTTAGCTTTAACTTCTCCCTCTGAATGTACATATCTTGTGCCAGTATATTTTCCATCTATCCATCCTGCTATTAGTATATCTCCTTTTGTTACAATATCGTCTGTTTTCACTACGGGAATGCCATTTTGAGCACTTATTTTTACTATTTGGGCATCTTTTGTTGCAACTATATTGCAATAATCTTCTTCATTAATTATTTCTGGTTTAGAATCCGCTTCAACTATTTTTACTGTTGCGTTAGTTCCTTTTATTGTGATTCCTATCCATGAAATATCTGTCCTTTCTAGCCTTATCTCATTTATTATTTTTTGAGTATCGATTTTGTTCTTTATTTTTCCTACTTTTAGCCCTTTTTCGTCTAATACTGATATAATTTCACTTTCATTTATATTGTTTATTCCTTCAATGTTAATATTCCAGATAAATTTTGACAGTGTAAATAATACTAAGCCTATTAAAACGATTAATATTAAAAATATTTTTCTCTTTCTATATCTATTTAAGAAAAATGGTAGCCCTTTCTTTTCAAGTATTTTTTCTTTGCATTTTGTCTCTTTTGATATTTTGCATAGTTTTTTAAAATCTCGTATTCCTACATTCATATATGCTATGGTAGATTTTTCTCTTTTTATATTCCAAAAGAAAATGCCTTCATTTATGCATTTATTTATAAATCTTTCTACAAAGTATCCTTCTACTTTAATGTTTATGTATCCAAATATATATTTTATTAAAATTTTAAAAAACATTTTTCCTCCTTATTTTATTCTTCTATCTTTTCGAAGTCTACAGTTTCAATATTTCCAGTCACAATTATGTCATCATCAGTCATTTCTCCTAATTTTAAATTAAACCCAGTAATGTTTACTATTCCAATATAAGTTTTTATTCTTATATAGATATCTTGATATTCTAAAATAACTTTATAGTTTTCAATTAGCATTTTCTTAAAACCGGATATTGTTATTTTAGGCTCATTTGTGCTAATTTCCTGTGGAATTTCTAAAATTCTATTTAGAGTACTTTCCTTTTTATTTCTTTTACGCAAAATATATCAAACTCCTTTAAATATTAATTATTTAAATTGTTATACATCATAAGCTGTAAATTGCAATCTTACTTTTCAAAATTATCTATATTTCTAAATTCATAGCCCATATTTTTTATTTCCTTTATAACATCATCTAGTATGTTACTGTTGTCTTTTGAAGTAGCATGTAATAGCATCACTTCTCCATTATGGACATTGTCTAATATTTTCTTTTTTCCATATTCTTCCCTTCCTTGCTTCGACTCATCCCAATCATCATATGCAAATGACCACATTACAGTTGTGTAACCAAGAGTATTTGTATATGCAACTGTCCTCTCACTATATTCACCTTTTGGTGGTCTCATGTACTTCATTTCATAGCCGAACTTGTCGTAAATTGCTTTATGCAAATCCATCATTTCTGTTTTTATAGTATCTAAACTGCAACTCGGCATACTTTTATGGTTCACTGTATGATTTCCTACTATATGTCCTTCATCAATCATCTTCTTCACTAAATCTGGTTGTGTATTTAAATAATGTGCTGTAATAAAGAATGTAGCTTTTACTTCGTTTTGCTTCAATATCTCCAATATTTTTTCAGTATATCCGGCTTCATATCCTAAGTCAAAAGTTAGATATATGTATTTTTTATCCTTATTTCCCATATATATGCCTTGATATTTTTCTAAAATTTCTCTATTTTTTGTTCCTACATCTGGTTGTTCATGATTATCATTTCTTTTTATTCCCCAACCTATTTTTTTATTGTTCAAACTTTCTATTGAGCTCATCTCTGTGCTTGCTAATACTGCATCCGTGCTTCCAGCTCTATTTGCAATTGCTATGCCTACAATAAAAACAACGATAATTGTGATTATCGAAATCTCTTTTAGATATTTTTTCATGCTAGTTTACTCCTCACATAATAAAATTTCTTTTTAAATTATATGAGTAAGTGTTAGTTTTATTCTAAATAGATTTCTATAAATTTCCAGTTATTCTTTTAAATTTTACGTTGTTTACAAGTGCAACAAACCACTGTAATTTCTATATATTTGCAACTTTCGACATTTTGCTCTATTATTTTTCAAATTTTGTATTGACAAGACAATTAATTTGGAATATATTATAAATTAATTGGAAAATTTTGGTTATTTAATAAGTAATTTTTTCCATTTTCTTATGTACAATTTTTAAAATAAGGAGGAATAAACATATGATAAAATTTGCATTATGCGATGATGACGTTCAATCATTATTAAGACTAAAAAAGGCTCTCGAAAATATTTTTATTCGCGACGATTTAGACGCAAGTATAGTCTTTACTACTAGTAATCCTGAAAAATTGCTTGATTTTATTAATAGAAATGAAGTTAATGTTTTGTTTTTAGATATTAATTTAAAATCACAGTACAATGGGATTGATATTGCAAAAGAGATACGAAAAAATAATAAGTCTATTTATATCATTTTTATTACTGGCTATTTTGAATATATTGTATCTGCTCTTGAATGCAAAACTTTTGATTACATTCAAAAGCCTTTTTCTTTTTCAAAATTGGAGCATACTGTTCTAAGATTATTTGAAGATATGAATGCTAACACTTCAAAGTTTATACCATTAAATAATAAGCATAAACTTATAAATCAAAATTTGGTTAACTACATTCAAAAGGATGGTATGAGGACCACATATTATCTAGGTCATTCAAGTATAGAATCCTATGGCTCTTTTAATAAGATCCGTGAATCGTTACCAAACAATTTTGTACGATGCCATAAGTCTTTTATTGTTAATGTAAATAACATTAGTAATGTGGATTTAACAAATAATACAATTTTCTTTAAACATTCGGCTGGTTCAGTTTGCTACATTGGACCGAAATACAAAAATAACTTTTTGGAGGTTTTAAATAACTATGGAAATATTAAATAATATATGGGTGGCATTGACCACAGAAAATGAAATGTTAATAAAAATATTCTCTATTCCTTTATCTTTTGTAGAAGTATATGTAACAATGTTGCTATTTACTTTTATATTAAAAATTGAAGCAACTAAAAAACAAAAATTTATTTATATCGTATTTGCAACTGCTTTAAGCATAATTTGTACCTTTTTCATTCCAAAGCCTTATAGCAATATATTAACTTTAATTATTATGCCATTTGCGATAATGTATATATTTAAAGTTAATTTTCTAAAAGGTCTATTTGCAGAATTCTTCCCTGTTATTTGTATTACTATATTAGAAATGATTTGTGCTAGAGTGTTCCTTTTAGTTTTTAATATTGATTATGAAACTTGTGCAAATATTCCACTTTCAAGATTTCTTATTGCCGGCTCTATTTATCTTATATTATTCTTTATATATAAATTAATTAAGCACTTTCATTTCTATATAAATATGTTAGACTCTGTTAGCAAAAAGAATAAGAAGATTATATTGTTCAACGTACTTTTTGCAATTATTATATTATTTATGCAAATGTATCTAGGAGTTTATTACACAAGTAACTTTCCTTTTATGATTGTCTTGATAAATGTTTTTTCTCTTGTTGTATACTTCTTTTTGAGTATTTATAGTTTGGTAAAAACAATGAAATTAGAAAAGACTCAGGCAGATTTAGAGCAAGAAAAATTGTATAATAAAACTTTACAAATTTTACATGACAATATTAGAGCTTTTAAGCATGATTTTTCTAATATTATAGCTGGCATTGGTGGATATATTGAAACAAATGATATTAATGGACTAAAGAAATATTATAAACAATTATTAAAAGATTGCAATCAAGTTAACAACTTAAGTTCATTAAGTCCAGATGCAATTAATAATCCAGCTGTATATACAGTACTTGCAAATAAGTACTACAAAGCAGATGAATTAGGTATAAAAATAACCTTGGAATCATTTATCGATTTTAATCATCTATATATGGAAATATATGAATTTACTAGAATTTTAGGAATACTTATGGATAATGCTATAGAAGCAGCTTCTGAATGTGATGAAAAAATAATAAATGTAACCATTAGAAATGACTTAAAACAGAATAGGCAATTATTGATAATTGAAAATACGTATAAAAATAAAGACATAAATTTAGAGAAA